>JBFJHN010000020.1:0-11870 GCA_041613275.1 Candidatus Krumholzibacteriia bacterium
CCAAGATTTGCGCAAGCGGCTGGCCGACCGGCGCATCGACCTGAAGCTGAGCGACGCCGCGCGTGCCTTCGTGGCGCGCGAAGGCTTCGATCCCGTCTACGGGGCGCGGCCGCTGAAGCGCTACCTGCAGCAGCAGCTCGAAACACGCCTCGGACGCGCCATCGTGGCCGGCGAGGTGCTCGACGGTGCGAGCTTGCACGTGGACGTGCGCGACGGCACTCTGCACGTGGCGGTCACGAACCCCGAGGCGAGCGCCGACAAGGCCGGCCCCGAGGATCCCAACCTCGTGGAGGAAGAGTCGGTCTCGTGATGTCCCGGCCGCCGTGGGGAGGAGCGCGTGGCCTCGTCCGGCGGCGCACACGACGCCGAGCAAACCAAGTCCAGCTTCCTCGCGCGGCTCGGGCTGCATCGGCCCGAGCTGCGTGCCTGGGCGCTGTACGACTGGGCCAACTCGGGCATGGCCGCCACCATCGTGACGGCCGTCTTCCCGATCTTCTTCTACGAGTTCGCCTGCCAGAACATCGCCCGCGGTGAGGCTGCACAACGTCACGCGTGGGCGACCACGATCGCGCTCGTGTTCGTCGCCGTGGTGGCGCCTTTCCTGGGCGCCCTGGCCGACTCGCGGCCGCTCAAGAAGCGCCTTCTCGCAACCTTCATGAGCCTGGGCGTCTTGGCGTCGTGCGGCATGTTCTTCGTCGGCGCCGGCGACTGGAAGCTTGCAGCCACGCTGTTCGTCCTCGTGAACATCGGAGCGTCCGGGAGCTTCGTCTTCTACGATTCGTTGTTGCCACACATCGCGCGTGGTGACGAGATGGACCGCGTTTCGACCGCGGGCTACGCGCTCGGCTACCTGGGCGGCGGGCTTCTCCTCGGCGTGAACCTCGCCTGGATCCAGTTTCCGCAGGCGTTCGGCCTGCCTTCCGGGGAAGGCTTGAGCTCGTCCGAGGCGTCGCTGCCGGCGCGCTTGGCGTTCGTGTCCGTCGGGGTGTGGTGGTTGGTGTTTTCCATCCCGCTGTTTCGGCGCGTGCCGGAGCCGGCGACACGCCACGCACACGGGGACGACGTCGTGCGCGACACGCTGCGCCAGCTGCGCGCGACGTTCGCCGAGCTGCGGCTGTACCGCCACGCGCTTCTCATGCTCGTGGCGTTCCTCGTCTACAACGACGGCATTCTGACGATCATTCGCATGTCGACGATCTATGGCGCCGAGATCGGCCTGCCGACGAGCCAGCTGATGGTCGCCATCCTGGTCGTGAACTTCGTCGGCGTGCCGTGCGCGTTCCTGTACGGCACGCTCGCGGCTCGCGTCGGCGCGAAGACCATGTTGTATGCGTCGTTGGCGTTGTTCGCCGTGATCGCCTTCCTGGGTTGGCGGCTGTCGACGTCGACCGAGTTCTTCGTGCTGGCGGTGCTGGTGTCGGTGGCGCTGGGCGGCACGCAGGCGCTCAGCCGCTCGCTCTTCGCCAGCCTCATTCCCAAGGACAAGTCGTCGGAGTTCTTTGCGTTCTTCGGCGTCGTGGAGAAGTTCGCCGGCATTCTCGGGCCGGCCCTGTTCGCCGCGCTCATTGGTCTGACGGGATCGAGCCGCAACGCCATCTTGTGCATGGTGGTGTTCTTCGTCGTGGGCGGCCTGTTGTTGCGCCGCGTCGACGTCACCGCGGGTCGCGCCGCCGCGCGTGCCGCCGAGCGGCGGGCTTTGCCTCCCGCGACGCCGGGCCCGGCCTGAGACGCCGCCCTCGCCCCCTGGCGAATCCCCCCCCCTCCGTGAGCCCCAGGAGCCGTCAGACCCGCGACGCCCTCTCCTGGCCTGGATTCCCGACGCCGATGCGCCCAAAATCATGCGGAACGCGCCGTTGCGCGCGACGCCGTCGCGCTACCAACTAGCGGCTGAGCCGCCCAACCGTTATTCTGCGCCGGGCGCGGCTCGCGCTCGATCTCGAACAATCCAGACACGAAATCGGAGGAACCGCGTGAGACGTCGGGCTGGATCGTCGAAGGAAAACGAACCCAAACCCATGGGGACCACGACCGTCCTCGCGGCGGGAACACGCGTCGTGGGCGAGTTCGAGTCCGACGCCGACCTCGTGCTCTCCGGAAGCATCGACGGTCGGCTTCGCGTACAGCGAGACCTGCGCATCATGGCCGAAGCCGTCGTCGACGGCGAGGTCGACGCCGAACGCATCGTGGTTCTGGGACGCGTCTCCGGTTCGTTGCATGGTCGACGCAGCATCGAGATCTGCCCCGGTGCGCACGTGGACGGTGACGTGTTCACGCCACAGATTCGAGTGCACGAGGGCGTCGTGCTCAACGCGCAGGTGCACATGTCCGGTCCGCCGACGCCGCCGCGGCACTATCTGCTACCGGCCATGCTCAAGAGCTACGAACACGTGCCCGAGGAGTCGATGGAGGAAGCTGAGCGCGCCGCAGAGACGTTGCTTAACGCGTTGGGATTCGAGCTGGAAACGCGCGCGCCCCATGCGGACAAGTCGGGCGTCCTGCGTCCCATCTTCCGCTCGCGCGAACCGGTGCCGTACAAGCGCCTGCAAGAGAACGTCGCCAAGCTGGCGCGCGTTCTGCGCTCGGCTGCGGGCGACGGTGACGTCGTGCCGCGTGAGGAGCTCCCGCAGGCCACCGGCGCTTCCGGCGCCCAGGAGCTGGCACATGCGCTGTCGCGCATGCGGCGCGCGGCGCTGGTCCTCGGTCCGGTCGCGGTCACGCACTTCGACGAGAACCCCGGCGCGCGCCACCTCGCGGTGTACGAGCGCACCAACACGCTGCCCGAAGCCGTGGGCGGCGAGCCTCCCGATCCGGCGGCCCTTCTGATGTCGCTCCAACAAGCGCAGCACGAGATCCTCGACGAGATCGACCGCACTTCCTGAGCCGCGCCGCGCATCGTGCGACCCCGCCGCGCGCCGACCCGCTCCCGCTCCCGCAAGCACTCCCGCTGCGGGAGTGACCCACCACGCCCGCAAGCACTCCCGCTGCGGGAGCTCCTGGACTTCGAGAAGCGGGGATGAAGAGTCGCGGGGAAAGAAGAGCGTGGGCGACCGGCCTGCCGACCCCTTGACGGCCAATCGCCCACTGCCGCCCGCGAGCCGGTCCGGAAACTGACTCGCGGTACGTCGAAATGCACTCTTTCGAGAAACCGATCCCTCGGCGGCAACCACACGACACACCGTCGAGAGGCAACTTGAACAACCGGATGGCGGGCGCCCCCATTCCCACCACGCCGAAAAAAACGGCTTCGCGTCGCCCGATCCGAGGCCCCAGCTCCCACAGGATCTGTGGCCTCGAGCCGATCGCGCGACCCCGCCGGCCTTCCACGCGCGCCGTTTCGCGCCCCGCCGCGCCTGGACTTGCGACAACGCGCGCAGCAGCATAGGGTTGCGGAGTGTTCCAGGCGACAGGACGCGACGTCCGATGCGCCGCAGCGTGGAGGAGCAGCCATGAGCCTCGGGATCCAGAACGGTACTGTGGTGACTGCGGTGGACCGTTACAGCGGCGATCTGCGCATCGAGGACGGACGCATCGTCGCCATCGGCACGGGCGTCGCCGACACGTGCGACGAGAAGGTGGACGCCACCGGGCTGCTCGTGCTGCCTGGCGGCATCGACGCGCACACACACTTCGATCTCCCGTTCGGCGGCACCGTCTCGTCCGACGACTTCGAGAGCGGTACGCGCGCCGCGGCCTTCGGCGGAACGACGACGTGCATCGACTTCGCCGTGCAGTACAAGGGGCAGTCCCTGCGCGAGGGCCTCGACAACTGGCACGCACGCGCCGAAGGCAAGGCCACCAGCGACTACGGCTTCCACATGATCATGGGGGAGGTGAACTCGGGCTCGCTCGACGAGATGCGCGCCATCGTCGACGAGGGCGTCACGAGCTTCAAGCTCTTCATGGCCTACCCGGGCGTCTTCCTGTCCAGCGACGGCGAGATCTTCCAAGCCCTGCAGCGCGCCGCCGACCTCAGCGCGCTCATCCAGATGCATGCCGAGAACGGCTCGGTGATCGACGTGCTCGTGCAGCAAGCCCTCGACCGCGGACAAACCGCACCCATCTATCATGCGCTGACGCGTCCCAGCATCGCCGAAGGCGAGGCCACGCGCCGCGCCATCGCGCTCGCCGAGATCGCCGGCGCTCCCATCTACATCGTGCACATGACGGCGGCCGAGGCGGCCGAGGCGGTGAGCGAAGCGCGCGCACGCGGCCTTCACGTCTTCGGTGAGACCTGCCCGCAATACCTGTTCCTGAACCAGGAGCGCTACGACGAGCCGGACTTCGGCGGCGCCAAGTACGTGATGTCGCCGCCGCTTCGCACGCGGGAGCACAGCGAGCGCCTGTGGCGCGCCTTGCAGACCGACCAGCTGTCGGTGGTGGCCACGGATCATTGCCCCTTCTGCATGAAGGAGCAGAAAGAGCTCGGCCGCGACAACTTCGCCAAGATTCCGAACGGCGCTCCCGGGGTCGAAAACCGCATGCAGCTCCTCTACCACGGAGGCGTGGCCGAGAAACGCTTCGACCTGCACCGTTTCGTCGAGATCACGTCCACGGCGCCGGCGAAGATCTTCGGGATGTTCCCGCGCAAGGGAACCGTCGCGCCGGGCTCGGACGCCGATCTCGTTCTCTTCGATCCCGAAGGCGAGTTCACGCTCGGGGTCGAAACGCAACACATGAACTGCGACTACAGCGCATACGAAGGCATGAAGGTGCAGGGTCGCATCCGCAAGGTTTTCTCGCGCGGTGAGATGATCGTCGACGGCGACACCTGGCTCGGGCGCGCGGGACGCGGTCGGTTCGTGCGCTGCGCGACGTTGGGAGCGACCTGATGCACCCGACCGACGGGGCTACGGCGTCGCATGCTCGCCGCGCCGCGATGGCGCCGCGGAACGGGCTGCGGACGCTGCTGCTTCTCGCCTGCACCGCGTGTTTCGTCGCGAGCGCGAGCGCTCAGGACGCGCGCTCGAGCAACAGGAAGAAGAACGACAAGACGGTCAAGGCGACGTTGCGACAGCTACGCGACGCGTGGATTTCGGTCGACGCCGCGCTCGTCGGCACGTACGCCGGAATCGACTCGACCCTCGGCCCGATCTACCACGCCCTGGACATCGACGAGGTCTGGCTCGGAACGCCGATGAGCGGCCGCCTGCTGTTCAAGGCTCCGCGCGGCGTCGGTCTGGAGCCGGGCGACGATGCGCTGTTCATGCTTTGGGATCGACTGAACGCGGCGACCGATTCGTATCTTGAGAACGCCACGCGCCTGCACGGCGACGAAGCCTGGCGCCTCGTGGGGCCGGATTCCCTGGCGTCCTACCTCCTGCCGTTCGACAGCTACGCCTTTCCGTTCGACGGCAAGCGCATGCGTCTGCGTGGCACCAGCGTCTACAGCGCGGATATGAAGCGTTCGGAGCTGCGTGGCGCGCTTCTGGACTACGAGCTCACGCTCGTGCCCTCGGCGCTGTTCGAGGCCTCGGATCTGGTCGTGCGCGCGCGCGTCGCGCATGTCGACAAGCGCAAGCGCGAGATCGAGGACATCGCGGTCGAGTTCCGCGTCTATGTCAACTTCGAGATCCTCGGCACGCTCAAGGGCGAGCCGCCGGCGGAGCTGCAGCTCGACTACAGCTCCTACCCGCGCTCCCCGCGCTTCGACGTCGGCGAGAACGTCGTCTTGTTCCTCCGCGAGGTCGAAGGGCGCTATTTCCTGCGCCACGGAAAACGTGACGTGTTCCATATCGTGGACGGCGCCGTGGCCGAGACGGGCCAGGCGTTTCCCCAGTTCGTCGAAGCACTCGGAGCCCCTTCGGAGTGAGCCTTCCGGCGCGCCGGGGGGGGGACCGAGCGGCGCATTTCGCCCGGACGCCGGTCTCTGACGGAGCTTGGCACCGCGCATGCTTGACCCGTGCGGACGCGGGACTTAATCTCTGCGTAGCACTACCGGCGGAGCCGTTTCTGCGTCGCGGCGGCCCCGGGGTTTGGACGGGTCCGTTCCCTGTGACCGCGCGCCGTCGTCGGCCTGCCCATGCTCTCCCAGGCACCTCAGCGGGCATCGACGCGCGCTCCGACGCGGGCCGCACGTCTTGAAGAAAAATGGGTGTCGAGGAGACGATGACCACCAAACAGGCCCCTCCGAAGCCTTCCGCTGACAAACGCCGTATCGAACGTGTGGAACGCGTCGTCGTGCGCTTCGCCGGGGATTCCGGCGACGGCATGCAGATCACCGGCGACCGCTTTACCGCGACCGCCGCCGCCGTCGGCAACGATCTGAGTACGTTGCCCGACTTCCCTGCCGAGATTCGTGCCCCTGCCGGGACGTTGCCCGGAGTCAGCGCGTTCCAGATCCAGTTCAGCAGCGAGGACATCAACACGCCGGGCGACGAGCCCGACGTGCTGGTCGCCATGAACCCCGCGGCGCTGAAGGTGAACCTGCGCGATCTCAAGCCGAACGGCGTGCTCATTCTGAACACCGACTCGTTTGGCGCGAAGGATTTGGAGAAGGCCGGCTACGACAAGAATCCGGTCGAGGACGGCAGCCTGGACGGCTACCGCACGGTGCCCGTCGAGCTCACGCGCCTGACGCGCGAGGCGCTCAAGGAAACCAAGCTGACCGCAAAGGAGACCGCGCGCTGCAAGAACTTCTTCGCGCTCGGCCTGATGTACTACCTCTATCACCGCCCGATGGAGAACACGGTCGATTGGTTGTCGCGGAAGTTCAAGAACAAGCCGCAGTACATCGAGGCCAACACGCTGGCGCTGAAGGCGGGATACGCCTTCGGTGAAGCCACCGAGCTCTTCCAGGTGACCTACGAAGTGCCGCCCGCCAAGCTGGCGCCCGGCAGGTACCGCAACATCAACGGCAACAGCGCTCTGGCCATCGGGTTGGTTGCGGCCGCGACGCGTGCCAAGATCCCGCTGTTCCTGGGCAGCTATCCGATCACGCCGGCCAGCGACGTGCTGCACGAGCTGTCGCGCTACAAGAACTACAACGTCTACACGTTCCAGGCCGAAGACGAGATCGCCGCGGTGGGTGCGGCGCTGGGTGCTTCGTTCACCGGCTCGCTCGGCGTCACGACGACCAGCGGCCCGGGCCTGGCGCTGAAGAGCGAAACCGTCGGCCTGGCCGTGATGGCCGAGCTGCCGCTGGTCATCATCGACATCCAGCGCGCCGGTCCCTCGACGGGCATGCCCACGAAGACCGAGCAGGCCGACCTGTTGCAGGCCCTCTATGGACGGCACGGCGAGTCGCCGGTGGCCATCATCGCGCCGAGCTCGCCGGCGGATTGCTTCGCGGCGGCGTTCGAAGCAGCGCGCATCGCCATGCTGCACATGGTGCCGGTGATCGTGCTGAGCGACGGCTATCTGGCGAACGGGAGCGAGCCGTGGCTGCTGCCCCACGCGTCCGATCTGCCCGAGATCCACGTGGAGTTCCGCACCGACCCCGAGGGCTTCGAGCCCTACATGCGCGATCCCAAGACGCTCGCGCGTCCGTGGGTGCGCCCCGGAACCCCGCATCTGCAGCATCGCATCGGCGGGCTCGAGAAGTGGGACGGCTCGGGGAACGTGAGCTACGACCCCGAGAACCACGAGCACATGGTGCATCTGCGCGCCGAGAAGGTCGCTCGCATCGCCGACGACATCCCCGAGGCCACGGTGGAAGGGCCCAGCTCGGGCGATCTGCTCATCGTCGGCTGGGGAAGCACCCAGGGTGCGATCACCAGCGCCATCCGCGACCTCTCGCGCGACGGGATCACCGTCAGCCAGCTGCATCTTCGCTATCTGAATCCGCTGCCGCGCAACCTGGAACAGGTGCTGCGCAGCTTCAAACACGTCCTGATCCCCGAGATGAACCTGGGCCAGCTGGCCTCGGTCCTGCGTTCGCGCTACCTGATTCCCGTGATCTCGTACAGCAAGGTGCAGGGACAGCCGTTCAAGCGGCGCGAGATTATGGAACGCGCGCTGCAGATTTTGGAGAAGAACGCAACATGAGCGGAAACGGCAAGACGGTGGGAAGCGGCAACGGCGGCACGAACGTGCAGCTGACCCGCAAGGACTTCGAGAGCGACCAGGAAGTTCGCTGGTGTCCTGGCTGCGGTGACTACGCCATCCTGCGCGGCTTCCAGGGCTTGTTCCCCAAGCTCGGCATCGCGCAGGAGAACATCGTCGTGGTTTCGGGAATCGGCTGCTCGAGCCGCCTTCCCTACTACGTGAACTCGTATGGCTTCCACACCATCCATGGACGCGCGCCGGCCATCGCGACGGGCGTCAAGGTCGCCAACCCGGACCTCTCCGTGTGGGTGATCACGGGCGACGGCGACGGTCTGTCGATCGGCGGCAACCATCTCATCCACGCCATGCGCCGCAACGTGGATCTCAAGATCGTGCTCTTCAACAACCGCATCTACGGGCTGACGAAGGGCCAGTACTCGCCCACGTCCGAGCAGGGCAAGAAGACCAAGTCCACGCCGTTCGGCTCGGTGGAACAGCCTTTCAACCCGCTGTCGTTGGCGCTCGGCGCCGAGGCGACGTTCGTGGCGCGTACCGTGGACGTCTACACGCAGCACCTCATGGCCACGCTCGAGGCGGCGGCGGCCCACAAGGGCTCTGCCTTCGTCGAGGTCTACCAGAACTGCAACATCTTCAACGACGGCGCCTTCGACTTCATGCGCTCCAAGGCGGTGCGCGACGACAACCAGATCGATCTCGAGCACGGCAAGCCCATCCTCTTCGGCAAGGAGAAGGAGAAGGGGCTGCGCGTGCGTGGCGCGGTGCCCGAGGTCGTGCAGGTCGCCGACGTGCCGAAAGAGGAGCTTCTCGTCCACGACGCGCACAGCGAGGACCCGACGCTCGCGTTCATGCTCTCGCGCATGGGGCCGCCGACGCTTCCCACCCCTGTGGGCATCCTGCGATCGGTGCAGCATCCCGTGTTCGACAAGGGCATGAAGGACCAGGTCGAAGGGATCATCGCGGACAAGGGCGCGGGCGATCTCGACGCGCTCCTCAACGCCGGCGACACCTGGACCGTTTGACACCTCTGGAGATTCGATGCTGCGCCGCTACGACGTGATCGTCGTGGGGGGGGCAGCGTTCCTGGTCACCGGCTTCAGCGGCCACGGCTTCAAGCTCTCTCCCCCATGGTCGGCCGCGGCGTGGCAAAGTGGATCGTCTACGGCGGACCCCGGAGCATTCGACCGCACATTCTTCGCTGATGAGCGTTTCGGCAGCGACACGAGCATCTCGACGTCGTATCGCTACAAGGACCTCGGCTGTCCCATCCGTCAGCAATCTGCGCGCCGACACGACACAGCGCGTTAAGTGGCCTCCCCGCAGTGACGTAACGTATTCGACACGCGTGTCATCCTGCGATATCGGAATCGTTTCGAACAGCGCGAACAGCAAGTCGTGGCCGGAGAACTAACCATCCGTCTACGATTCGTCCGCGATCGCGCGCACCATCGCGGGTGTGTCACGCTCGTTTTTCCCCGTTCGCGGCAATTGACCCGCCCGCCGCGCTTCTTGTAATCTCTTCGCGGTTTCACTCAGAAAATCGAGCAGCCATGCCGACGAGAAGGACCTGTCGGTTTGTGTGGCCCGATCGGCAGCAGTCGCATCACACCCAAGCCACGCCCTCAGGAGGTGTGTCCATGACGCGCATGCTATTGCTTCCCGCTCTCCTTGCATGCAGTCTCCTTCTCGCTCCCGCCGCACACGGACAATGTGTTTCGGGAAACATCACGTCACAGCTCGAGACCTCTGGACCGTTCGCGGGGTTGTGGAAGTACACGCTCGACATCTCGTGGGACACGCCGCAGGGGCTCTCCAACGTGACGCTGCAATGCGACTTCGTGTGCGCATCCATCTGTGACGCGGGCTGGGCGTTCGCAGACACGTCCGGCACCGGCGCCGGCATCAACGATGACGAAAACCCCGTGCCCGGCCAGTGCGACCTGCCTTTCTCCGGCGAGTTCAACTGCATGGGCAATCCGTCCATCGGGATCACGGGCCCCATGATCAAGTGGGACGCGCTGGACGGCATGGGCTGCGAGGCCGGTGCTCAGGGCAGCGCCACGCTGTGCTTCTGGGTCGACCTGCCGCCCGATCCGAACAACACCGCCCCGGTCGTTCTGTTGAAGAACGGTCAGAACGTGTGCGAGGGCGTGATTACGGGCGACTGCCCGCAGTGCCCGGTGGGCGTCGAGTCGATCGACTGGAGCAAGGTCAAGTTCCAGTTCATCAAGGACAACCAAGAACCCAGCGAGCAGTGATCCATACCGGCGAACATTGATCCGGCGCCACGTAGCGCCGCGCCTCTCAAGAACGACGGCCGCTCTCCGGAGCGGCCGTTTCTCGTCCCAGGCCGTCTCGTGCCCGGGGCGCGCCGGCTCGGCCTCACGCCTCGCGTGACGCGCTCTCTAGCGCAGCCAGCCGTGCCCGACGCCGTAGTCGATGACAAGATGCGAGGCAATAGCCGCTGTACAGCCCAAGGCCCACGAGAGCCGGCCAATGCAACGGTCGACCGGCATGGTGTGCGATGTTGTGGACGGTAAGCGGAAGCCCCTTGAGAACCAGGACCGGCACGTGATCGAGGTCAAGGAGAACGCCCACCAGCCCAAAAGCCCCGATGTAAGCCAATGTTCGAGCACCGGCTCGAGCCAAATCCACAACGCCAGCCTCCCTTCGAAACGTCAGTGCCGCCAAACCGCTCCCCGCAGCCATACCGTACCGAGAATCCGCTCGGCCTCCAACGCGTTGTGTTTGGCGCACAGCAAACGCAGGTTGTCCGCCTCGTTCGTCCCTCCCCGCGCTACCGGCCGGATGTGATCGATCTCCAGATCGTGACTCGAATTACAGCGCACACCGTCCGGGCTCTCGAACGCACACCGGCCACCGTCCCGCACGTGCACTTGATCGCGGATCGCCGCGGGAACACGCGCGCGTTTCGTGCTCGTCCCGGTCGTTGCCGCCGAACGCTTCTCGCGAGCGCGACCACGCGCCGTGCGACGGGCCATACGTCGGGCCGGACTGTTTCGATCGAGGAACGTATCCAGCGCGGCGTCGAAGATGTCGGCCAAGGACGCGCCGCGCGGGAACCGACCCGAAAGCAGGCGACGTGCCTCCTCCACCTTGCTCATCAGCTCCGGCTGCGCCGCAAAACGCAAGACGACCCGGGTCTCGACGGCCCGAGCCTCATCCGCTTGGATCTCAACTGTCGGACTCACAACCGCTTGGGCGTGTCGAGCACTCCCGCTGCGGGAGTCATGCGCGCCCGCGCCGAGATTCGCAGCGTCGGGATCTCGGGCGTCACCGTCGGCGACCTGCGGTTTCGCGTCGACTCCGGGAACCACGACCGTTCGGACGTGATCTCGAACACGCTTCGGAGCACCATACGAGGCGACCAACTTCTCGACCTCTCTTTGTGACTTGTTGCGCACGCCGTCGAGGAGCGCCGCTTTGTTCGAGGCGTTCACCACGCGGCTGATCAGACCCAGCGTGCTGAGGGTGATCTCGTTACGCCGGAACAGGGGCGCGAACTCGGGATGCTCCGCCAGGCATCGGGCCGCTTGAATGCGCCGACCGGCCGCAGACTCCGAGTAACGCAGACCGCGCGTTGCGAAGTCGAACAGAGAACCGTACCCCATACCGAGATGGAGCCGCCGACGCTCGACCTCGGCCAGACGAACCAGGATTGCGAACGTCGCATTGTGCTCACGAGCACGCAAAGAGCGCAGCTCGCCCAAGAGCTGACGATTCGAAAGCCGAATCATGGGTCACGAACCTCGATCGGGAGAAACGGATTCGGGGAATCTCGGGCACACCCAACAATACCACGCGGGTTTTCACTTCTCCCAATCCACGCGTGCATTGCACGACGACGA
>JBFJHN010000021.1:0-11768 GCA_041613275.1 Candidatus Krumholzibacteriia bacterium
CGTCGACGCTGGGAACGGCTCCCTCGTCGAGCGCGATGCGCTCGGCGTCTATCGGTTCCACGCCGATTTCCACAACGCGCGCGACCTCGAGCGAGCCCTGGAAACGCTGGCACAGGACCCGCGCTGGAGCGACGCGGTGCGCCGGGATCGCGACGCCGTTCTGGAGGTGTTCGAAGAGGTCTTCGCACACCACGCCTTCACCGGGCGCTCGGGCACGATGTACGGCTTCGAGGGTCTGGGCTGCATCTACTGGCACATGGTCGCCAAGCTCCTGCTGGCGACGCAGGAGATCACGTTGCGCGCGGCGGACGCGGGTCAGCCGATCGAGCCGTTGGCGTCGCTGTACCACCGCGTCCGCGATGGATTGGGGTTCGCCAAGTCGCCGCGCGAGTACGGCGCCTTTCCGACCGATCCGTACTCGCACACGCCGTTGCACGCCGGCGCGCAGCAGCCCGGCATGACGGGACAGGTGAAGGAGGAGATCCTCACCCGCTGGGGTGAGCTGGGCGTTCGTGTGGAGGACGGCTGTCTGCGTTTCAAGCCCGTGCTGCTGCGCCGCGACGAGTTCGGCGCCCGCGCGACCACGTTCGTGTACCACGACCTCCAGGGCGCGCGGCAGACGCTCGACGTTCCCGCAGCCGCGCTCGCTTTCACCTTGTGCCAGGTCCCGGTGGTCTATCAGCTCAGCGATCGCGAAGCTTGGATTCGTGTTCACGAACGCGATCGCAGCGTCTCCAACGGCACGCACGACCGGCTCGACGCGCGCACCAGTCGCGCGCTCTTCGAACGTCGCGGTACGGTGCGGCGGCTCGACGTGGGCATTCCGGAGAGCTGTATTCTGGACTGAGCGCGGCTCTTGAAGCGTGCGTTACAATCGTGCCTCCGAGAGGCGGCGGCATGAGAATCCGCAAGCTCCACAAGGACGCCGGCGCACCCACGCTTCCGCTCGATCTTCCGAGCAGCGTTCTGCGTGATTCCGCGCGCCGGCTGCGCATCGCCGCGTGGGTGTGGATCGGACTGTGGTCCGTCGGGTTGATCATGAACAACCTCGTCGGGCCTTGGATCTCGCCTGACCAGCCGCTCGACGACGCCTGGCCCTGGCCCGCCAATCCGGTGGCCTTCGCGTGCATTCTGGTCTCGGTGGGTCTGGTGATCTACGCGCGCCAATCGGCGCGCGACGCGCACCGGATTCTGGACCTGGCGCTGGTCTACGAGCTGGTTCTGGCGCTCGCCATCGGCATCGTCAACCAGTGGACGCCCAACGTCCACGGACTCTCGTGGATCTGCGTCTTGATCATCGTGCACCCGCTCCTCGTTCCCAACGCTCCGTTCAAGACGCTCCTCGTTTCGCTGGCGGCGGCGTCCATGGACTTCGTCGGTCTTTGGATCTCGAGCCTGCGCGGCTCGGTGATTCCCGCGTCGGAGGTGCTGCTCTGGACGTATCTGCCCAACTACATCTGCGCGATCATCGCCGTCATTCCGGCGCACGTGCTCACGCGCCTGTCGCAGCAGACGCACGTGGCGCAGGAGCTCGGGAGCTACCGGCTGTACGAGCTGCTCAGCCGCGGCGGCATGGGCGAGGTGTACCGCGCCGAGCACCGCATGCTGGCGCGCCCCGCCGCGATCAAGCTCATCCGCCCCGAACGCCTGGGCGCGAGCCCCGAGGATCGCGCCCACGTCATCCGCAGATTCGAGCGCGAGGCGCGCGTCACCGCGCGCATGTGCTCGCCGCACACGATCAACGTCTACGACTTCGGCGTCACCGACGATGGAACGTTCTACTACGTCATGGAGCTGCTGGACGGCTTCGATCTCGAAACGCTGGTGCGCCGTTTCGGTCCGGTCGAGTCCGCGCGCGCCGTGCACCTGCTGGAGCAGGTGTGCGACTCGCTGGCGGAAGCGCACGAGAACGGTCTCATCCACCAGGACATCAAGCCAGGCAATGTCTATGTCTGTCGCTACGGTCTGGCCGCCGACTTCGTCAAGGTGTTGGACTTCGGCCTCGTGCGGCCGACGCGCCCGGGCGCGCATGGCATCACGCAGAGCAGCGAAACGGTGGTGGGAGGCACGCCCGGCTACATGGCGCCCGAGCAGGCCCTGGCTGACGCGCCCGTCGACCCGCGCAGCGACATCTACGCCGTCGGGTGTCTCGCCTACTGGCTGATCACGGGACAGCTCGTTTTCGAGAGCAGCTCGTACGTGGACGTCATCGCGCAGCACGTGCGCGAACCCGTCGTGCCTCCGTCGGCGCGCACCGAGCTCGAGGTTTCGGACGCGCTGGAGCGCGTCATCCTGGCGTGTCTCGAAAAGGATCCGGAGCGTCGTCCGCAGTCGGCTGCAGCGCTTGCGCGCATGCTGCGCGAGTGCGCGCTCGAGCCATGGGATGCAGCGCGCGCCCGCGCCTGGTGGCAGCACGTTGCGCCGAAGCCAAAGGAACCCGTGTCGACCGGCGAGCCGCCGGCCGCGATCACGATTCTGCCGAATCCTCGTTGATCTGGACCTGCCAGGCGTCGAGCTCGACGCAGCGCTGCTCGTGCTGGAGCACGACGAGACCGCGCGCCGGGTTCGCGCTGAAGTTGATCACGATCACGGCCTGCGCCTCGCCGAGGCGCCAGCTCCACGCCAGCAGATCGCGAAAGCTCTCGTCGCCCGCGGAGCGCGTTTCGAGCTTCTCCCACGTGCCCTCATGAAACAACGGTGCGCGCGTACGGCGAAGCAGCGGGTCGTAGGCGCGGCGCAGATCTTCATCGAGCGGCTCTTCAGGCTCGCGCACGAGCTGCACGGGCAGACGCACGCGTCGTCCGTCGCACTGGCCGTCGTGCACCAGCCGCATTCCGGGTAGCGTGAGCATGACGGCCGCGGCCGCCAGACCGCGCTCGCGCCCGAAGACCTCGAGCGCGCGCGGCTCGTCGTGGTTCTCGATGAAGCGCGCGCCGCGCTCGCCGCCGGCGAACGTCTCGAGGTGCGCACGCACGTCGTCCGCCGAGCCCCAGCGCAGCCTGTCGTACAGCGTCTTGTCGTAGACAAAATCGAACCCGAGATCCAGGAGCGTGGCCTCGCTGTTCCAGTAGGCCTCGGCCAGGAACACGAAGTCCGGGAAGCGTTGACGCACGCCCGCGATGACGTCGCTCCAGAACTCCGTTGCGGGTGCCGGGTGACCGTCGACCCGCGCGCCCCAGACGCGTCCGAAGACTTCGTTCAGGCCCAGCATCGCCATGTCGCAGCGCACGCCGTCGGCGACGGTGGCGATGTCGAGCAGCGTCTCGAGATGCGCGCGCCGCAGCTCCGGCGCGAAGAAGTTGACCTGGACGGTGTCGACCCAGGGTGCGAAGTTGGGGTCGCGCCCGTGCGCGAAGAATGCACCGGGACGCGGCGCATAGAACCACTCGGGGTGCGCCGCACGCAGCGCCTCATCACCGCGCACGAGGCGTTGGGGATGCGCAGTCGTCCAGGGGTGATCCAGCGCCAGGTGATTGGGCACGAAGTCGACGATCAGACGCATCCCGTGCGCGTGCAGAGCGTCACGCAGGCGGCCGAGATCGGCGGGCGCACCGAGATCCGGAGACAGCGCGTACGCATGCACCGCGTACGGGGAGCCGTCGACGTCGGCGTCACTCCAGCCCGGCAGTGTGGCGTCGTACACTCTGCGCTGCTCGGGGTGCTCGAGCGCCACGCGCCGTGCCCCCGAACTGCGCTTCCACACGCCCATCACCCACACGGCGTCGAAGCCCCGCTCTGCGAGAGCCGCCCACTCGGCGCCGGGGATCGCGGCCAGGCTCAGCTCCGGCCCGAGCCGGGAGCGCATGCGTTCGAGGAAGATGCGCGCGTTCAGCTCGTACAGGTGCGGATGGGCGCGAAGCGGCCTCACGACCCGGCCCCGGCGGGCACGATTTTCCCTTTTCGCTGCGCAGCACGCGACCTAGACTTCGCCGCGCAGCGCAGCCCAGGCCTTGCATCGAGACCCGAACGAGGTGAGATTCGAGAGGAGGGCCTGATCATGAACCGACGCGCGCCCGCTTCCATCACCGACCTGCACGCCTTCCGTCGTCACCGACTCACCAACGACTGGCTCATCGTCGTGTTCGTCACCGCTCTCGGCGCGTGTGCCGCGGTTCTCGCGCTCGAGCTGGCCCACATGGTCGGATCGGCCGTCGGAGCGGGACTCTAAGGCGACGGAGCCTGGACGAAGACTCAACGCGAGGCGGGGACCATGGCGTCGTTCGCCGGCGCGTAACGCTCGAGCCACGCGAAGACCTCGCCCCACCACAACCGGCTCGACTGCGGCTTCAGAATCCAGTGGTTCTCATCCGGAAAGATCACGATGCGCGACGGCACGCCCTTGGCGGTGAGCACGCCGTGCAGCTCGAGCCCCTGCGTGTAGGGCACGCGATAGTCCTTTTCCCCGTGCAGGATCAGCGTGGGCGTGGCGAAGTTCGCGGCGTAGCGATTGGGGCTGTACAGATCGATGCGCTCCGGGTTCTCCCACGGCGTCGCACCGTAGTTGTTGGCGCGACCCCAGGTGTAGTCCGACGCGAACTGGGCCATGAGATCGTACACGCCCGCGTGATTGATGATCGCCGCAAAGCGCTGCGTGTGTCCGAGGATCCACGAGACGAGATAGCCCCCGTAGGAACCTCCCGCCGCCGCCATCCGCCGTGAATCGATCCAGCCGGTCTCCAGCAGGTAATCCGTGGCGCGCATGATGTCGACGAACGGCTTCTCGGCGTGGTTGCCCAGGATCGACTCGGCGAAGCGCTGGCCGTTCCCGGTGGAGCCGTGGAAGTTGACCATGGCGGTGACGTGGCCCCGCGAGGCGAACAGCGCCGCGTTCCAGCGATAGTGGAAGGCGTCACGCCACGAACCGTGCGGTCCGCCGTGTACGGCGTGGAGCAGGGGCCACTTGCGTCGCGCGTCGAAACCGGGAGGCAGCACCACGAACATTTGCACGCTGTCGCCGTCGGCGCCGACGAAGCGATGATCCTCGACACGCCCCAGATCGAGCTTCGACAGCAGATCATCGTTGAACGCCGTGATCGGCCGCGCGCGGCGTCCATCGCGCCGCGCAGTCCACAGCTCGACCGGCGACTGGATGGACTGGCGCGCGTAGATCAAGCGCTGCTTGCCGGCCACCGCCGACTCGATGGTGGCGCCGCGCACCAGCAGGCGCGGCGCGCCGTCGCGCAGCGACACCGCGTACAGATGCGTCTTGCCGTGCTCGAGGACGCCGCAGAGGATGGCGTTGCTCTCGGGCGTCCAGCTCCAACCCGAGATCGACGCGTCCCAATCTTCGGCCAGAACGCGCACGTCGTGCGTGCTGCGCTCGTACAGCGCCAAGTGCGCGAAGTCGGGGTGGATGTCCGGGCGTTCGTGGCGTCCGTAGACGATCCAGCGCCCGTCGGGGGAGTAGCGCGGCCGCGAGTCCCAGGCCAGGTTGTCGTGTGTGATGTTGCGCGGCGTGCCCCCCGACGTGGAGACGACGAAGAGATCGTAGTTGAGCGTGCGGTACGGCGGCTCCGTCGTGTTGGCCGAGAAGACGATCTCGCGGCCGTCGGGCGACAGATCCCATCCTGAGCCGGCGCCGCGCAGCGGCAGGCGGCCGTCCCAACCCGGCAGGAGATCCACGACCTCGCGCGTGTCGAGATCCAGCACGAAGAGGTGTGCCACGCGCCCATCGGTCAGGTAGTGATCCCAGTAGCGCACCAGCCGATCTTCGCTCGTGTGCGTGCGCACCTTGCTCTTCTTGTTCTCGTCGAGTCGGGCGCGCCCCGCGTCGAAGTCGTCGTTGAGGTCGGGCCAGGTGCGCGCGAGGAAGGCGATGCGACGGCCGTCTGGGAACCATCGCGGGCTCGACACGGAGACCGGCAGGCGCGTCACCGGCTCGGCCTCGCCCCCGTCCAGCGGCAGCACGTAGAGCTGCGCCGGATCGTCGTCGCGCTTCGAGACGAACGCCAGAGCGCGTCCATCGGGGCTCCACGCCGGGCTCGTGTCCGACTGCGGATTCCAGGTCAAGCGGCGCGGTGCGCGACGGCCATCGCTCGTCACCCACCACACGTCGGAGTTGCCCTTGTTGTCTTCCATGGAATAGGTCGTGACCGTGAAGGCCACGTGCTCGCCGTCGGGGGACAGCTGCGGCGCGCCGACGCGCTGCACGGCCCACAGATCCTCGACCTGCATGGGACGGCGCTCCGCGCGCGGACTCGACGGCAGGAACAGGAAAACGGCGACGAGGGCGAGCAGCCTCAAGGGAAGGACCTCCGCAGTGCGATGGCGTGAGCCTCAGTGTATCACGCCAGATCCTCGCGCAGCGCCTGACGTTGCGCTTCCGTGAGCTTCGTTTCGTGCGTGTAGTCGGGCAGATCGCAGCCGATTGCCACCGGAACGCGACCGCCCGTCGCGAACTTGAGATACTGCACGGCGCTCAAGCGATCCTCGCCGATCTGTCCGGCGTCGAACGTGGCACGCACCCGTGTGCCGTCCTCGGTAAGCACGTAGAGGTGATGCGGCAGGTCGAGCCACTTCTCCAGCTTGCCGCGGCGCTCGGCCGGGTCGTCGATCTCGATGAGCAGCGAGCAGCCCAGCTCGCCGGCCGCGCCCAACAGGCCGTTGTAGGTGTCGAGCTCGTGCTGGATGGCCGCTTCCTTGACGATGCGTTCCGCCAGCATCATCTCCTGCACCTGGTAGCGGATGGTCTCGGCGTTCTCGAACAGGAACGTCAGCACGTCGCCCACGTGCACGCGACGCGTGGCCTTGATGGCGAAGATGCGCTCGCGCTCGCGCTCGCGGCGCTCGCGATAGGTCTCGTAGTCGACGAGCTCTTCCCGCCGTACGGTGGGCATGTCAGTCTCCATTCTGCTCGATGGCTTTCGGGAACCCGTTCTTGCGATAGGCGCGCGCCAGGATCGTCATGGGGTGCAGCGCCGTCATCGACGTGTGCTGGCGGAATTGCATCGCAGCGAGCGGGCAGTCGGTGGCACACACCTGCGCGTCGCCCGACTGCACGCCCTCGAACGCGCGCGCGCCGATGCGTTGCGACGGCTCGAAGCCGCGCGTGGTCATGGCGTAGGTGCCGTCGTGGCCGCAGCACTCGAGCGTCATCTTCGGACGCACGCCGGGAATCTTGCGCAGCAGGTCCCGCCCCTTGAACCCGACGCCTTGCGCGCGCAAGTGGCAGGGGGCGTGGTACGCCACCTCTTCACCCGGCGTGCTCTGGAAGTCGGTGTTGAAGCGCTCCTGGTTGCGGATCGACCACAGAAACTCGCCCGCGTCCTGCACGGCGGCGGCGAGCTGCGTCGCACGCTCGCGATCCTTTGGTGCCACGAGCTCGGGATATTCGCGCCGCATCATCATGGAGCACGTGGGGTTCACCACGACGACGCGCGCGCCGCGCGCGACGTACGGCATCAGGATGTCGAGGTTGTGGTGCGCCTGCTTCTGCAGACCGTCGAGGTCGCCGTGCTCCCATGCCGGCATGCCACAGCAGCGCAGGCCCGCCGCACAGCGCACATCCACCTGGTTCTTCTGCAGCACCTCCACCGTGTCGCGCCCCAGCTCGGGCTCGTTGTGCTGCACGTAGCAGGTCTGGAAGAGCACCGCCTCGCCGCCGGGCTCCTCGTGCAGCAGCCCCGCGCTGCCCGCCCAGGATTCGAAGGTGCTGCGCGCGAAGTCGGGCAGCTGCTTGCGCCGGTCGATGCCCAGCACCTTCTCCAGCAGCCAACGGAAGGGTGCGACGCGGTTCAGACCGTTGGCCAACCCGCCACTCCAACGCGCCATCCGGCCGGCACGATCCGGATCGCCGAGGACGCGCTCCTGCAGCGTGAGCCCGCGCGACCGCGTTCGCTGCGCCGCATAGCGGTGCACCAATCGCGGAAAGTCCAGCTGGTACTCGTGCCCATCGCGCACCGTGTACGGGCACTGCACCTCGCACAGCTTGCACTGGAAGCACGCGTCCATCACCGCGCGCGTCTGCTCGGGCTGGATGCGGCCGACGTCGCCGTCGAGCGGTTCGTCGATGAAGCCGAAGAGCGTGGGGAAGGAGTCGCAGAACTTGAAGCACATGCGGCAGCCGTGACAGATCTCGAACGTGCGCACGATCTCGCCGTGCAGGGCGTCGGCGTCCCAGTACTTGGCTTCGGAAGGGTCGTACGTCAGCCCGTCGGTGGGCTGGTAGGAAATGATTCCCGCATCGTCGGACATGGCGCTCCCCCGGCAAGGCGCCGGGCGGCCTGCGGCCGACCGCCCGGCGAATCCGTGACGACGCGGTTTCAGCTGATGGTGTTGAGAAGCTTCTCGAAGCGGCCGGCGTGCGACTTCTCGGCCTTCGCCAGCGTCTCGAACCAGTCGGCGATCTCGGCGAAGCCCTCTTCGCGAGCGGTCTTGGCCATGCCCGGGTACATCTCGGTGTACTCGTGTGTTTCGCCCGCCACTGCGGACTTGAGGTTCTCGACCGTGTCGCCAAAAGGCAGGTCGGTGGCCGGATCGCCCACCTTCTTGAGGTAGTCGAGATGTCCGTGTGCGTGGCCGGTCTCGCCCTCGGCGGTCTCGCGGAAGTTGCCGGCGATCTCCGGGTAACCTTCGACGTCGGCCACTTTGGCGAAGTACAGGTAGCGGCGGTTCGCCTGGGATTCCCCGGCGAAAGCCGCCTTGAGGTTCGCGTGCGTCTTGCTTCCCTTCAGGTCAGCCATGGTTTGGATCTCCTCCAACGATTGCACTGTTGCTTGACGACCCGTCGTGCGCGCACGTCGGGCACACCACCTCGTACTCGATGTGCAGGCTCGTCACCTGCAGCCCGTGCGGGAGCTCCCGCGGGGCGTTCGGACGTTCGAACCACTTGCGATCGATGTCGAACACCTCTCCGCAGGTGCGACACACCGCGTGATCGTGATCTTGCGGCGTGCCGTCCACGCGAAGCCGGCCGGATGCGCCCGCGATGCGCCGGATGAGGCCGCACTGGAGCAGAGACTCCAGCGTGGCGTACACCGTGGACATCGAAAGCGACGGAAAACGCGTCCGGAGCGACTCGAAGACCATCTCGGCCGTCGGGTGCCGGCGGTCGGATTCCAGAGCCTCCAGGATCGCCACCCGGGCGCCCGTGGCGCGCAGGCCCGCGTCCCGAAGTCGTTGTGCTGCTAGCGTGTTCGCGTTCGGGGAGTACATCCGAACAAATCCCTTCTCGGAATTTTTACGGAATGTAGCCGAACGCGGAGGGCCTGTCAATGCCGTTCGGGGGGGCGGGCTGGGGAGAAGACCGAAGCCGCACTCCGGATCGTCCGCCCACGAACATCATCCACATCGTGGACTACGGCTTCGGCAAACGAAGCCCGAGCATCGTGGACGCACGCCCTGCCGCACAAGCTTTCCCTCGGTGCAAACGCACTTTTCGCGGAGCGCGTTCGTGAAAAACGCCTAAGTGCAAGCGCGCACGAGCGCTGAATCTGCACGGCTCTGTGGAATGCGCGTGCACACCGTGTGGGCAAGTCGGGCGCGGTCCGGTGAAGTTCGCACCGCGACGGTGCTGCGCGCAAAGTCGACCGTGGCAGAAGGCGCACATTATAGCGGCATAGCGGCGCGACGGATCGACGCGCCGCAACCCCAAAAGACAATCTGCAAGAGCCGTCCGTCGCGCCGCAGGTTCTGCGGCCAGAAGATGTCGACTTGCGCGGCGTCGAGTGGCACGCTGCCCCGGACAGCGTGCCTTGCGTTTGGGCGTTCAACTCGGGGAGCGTCTGGGATGCTACGAACAACATGCGCCATCGCGCTCGTCTTCGGCGCACTCGTGACCGCGCAACCGGCCTCCGCCGCCGCGGTGCGCGGCGTTTCGGAGATTGGCATCACGGTGTCCGACATGCAGGAGGCCCTGCATTTCTACACCGGTGTCCTTCCTTTCGTCTGGGTTTCCGAGAGCGAGCTCTCGGGTCCGGAAGCAGAACAGCTCTTCGGAGTTTCGGACGCGGTCGTCCGCGAGGCCCGGCTGCGGCTGGGCAACGAGACGCTGGTTCTCCGCGACTGGGTCGAGCCGGAAGGTCGACCCATGCCGCGCGACACGCGCGGTCACGACGCCTGGGTGCAGAGCCTGGTGCTCGTGGTCCGCGACATGGACCGGGCCTACGATCACCTGCGTGCCCACCGTGTGCAGCACGTCTCAACCGGACCGCAGACGTTCGAAGACAGCGTCCCGGAGATGAGCGGCGTACGCGCCTTCCGCTTCCACGACCCCGACGAGCACGTGCTCGAGATCGTGTGGTTTCCCCCCGAACGCGCCGCGCCGCGCTGGCAGGGCGTGGGCGGGGCGCTCTTCCTGGGCATCGACCACACGGCGCTCGTCGTGCGCGACACCGAGCGCAGCCTGCGTTTCTACCGCGATGCCCTCGGCTTCGAGGTGCAGCCGGGCGTCGACAGCTACGGCACGGCGCAGGAGCGTCTCGACGGCGTGTTCGGCGCGCGCGTGCACGTGACCCTGCTGCGCGCTCCAGAGGGTCCCGGCGTGCGCCTGCTGGAGTACCTCGCGCCGCCCGGGGGCCGCGCGCTTGTGCCCAGCGCGCGCGCGAACGACCTGGCGCACACGCAAACCCAAGTCGTCGTCAAAGATCTCAGCCGCATCCTGCGCGGCTTGCAAGGTCAGGGAGCGCGTTTCGTGTCCGAGATGCCGGGCGAGCCGGGGTTTCTGGTGCGCGATCCAGATGGCCACGTGGTTCACGTCGTCGGGCCGGTGGCATCCGGGACCGTGTCGCGCTGAAGATCCCCGGGGAGGCTCGTCTTGGCGTACCAGCCGATCGAAAACTACGGCGTCGTCGGCAACATGCATACCGTCGCGCTGGTCGGCCGTGACGGCTCGGTCGACTGGTACTGCTGTCCCAACTTCGACTCGCCGAGCGTCTTCGCCGCCATCCTCGACGACGCCAAGGGCGGCCGCTTTCGCGTCGCCTCGGTACACGAGGATGCGCGACGGAAGCAGTTCTACTGGCCGGAAACCAACGTTCTGGTCAGCCGCTTCCTGTGCTCCGACGGCGTCGGGCAGGTGCTCGATTTCATGCCGGTGGGTGACGAGGGGCGCGCCGCGCATGCGCTCGTGCGCCGGGTCACCGCCGAGCGCGGGCGCATGCGCTTCCGTCTCGAATGCACGCCGGCGTTCAACTACGGGCGTGATCGGCACACCGCGAGCGCTCAGGAGCACGGCGTCCTCTTCGAAACGCCGGCGCTCAGCCTCGGCCTGGCATCCACCGTGGATCTCGAGCTGCGCGAAGGCGGCGCGCACGCTGAGTTCACGCTGGAGGAAGGGCAGAGCGCGACGTTCGTCCTGCGGCAGGTCGAGTCGGGCGAACGCCTGGGGTTCTACCTCTCCGAGGAGCAATCCACCCGGCAGTTCCAGCAGACCGTGGAGTATTGGCGGCGCTGGCTGTCGCAGTGTACCTATACCGGACGTTGGCGCGAGATCGTCCATCGCTCGGCCCTCGTTCTCAAGCTGCTGACGTTCCAACCCACGGGCGCCATCGTCGCGGCGCCCACCTGCAGCCTGCCCGAGGACCTGCAGGGCGAACGCAACTGGGACTACCGCTACACCTGGATCCGCGACGCCGCGTTCACGCTGTACGGGCTGCTCCGTATCGGCTTCACCGACGAGGCCGCGCAGTTCATGCACTGGATCGAAGCACGCTGCAACGAGCTTGCCGAAGACGGTTCGCTGCAAATCATGTACGGCATCGACGGGCGGCACACGCTGACCGAAGAGGAGCTGACGCACCTGGAGGGGTATGCAGGGTCGCGCCCCGTCC
>JBFJHN010000022.1:0-11607 GCA_041613275.1 Candidatus Krumholzibacteriia bacterium
CGGTCGTTTCGCCGCCGCGCGTTCCGCGCCTGCGGTCACCGGATGTGCGGCTGCTCGCAGCCCCTCCGGCCGCGCGCATGCCGGGCGATCGGAAGCCGTCGATGTCCACGATCGACTCGATCGCCACGCCGCGTGCTCGCGTCGAGTCCGCAACCCACGCGGGCTCGGGCTCCATCGAGCCGTGCACGAAGATCTCGACCCGACGGTTCCGCTGTCGTCCGAGCAGCGTGAAGTTGGAGTCCACCGGTCGGGTCGATCCGAACGCCTGTACGCTGACGTCGTCGTTTCGGAGATGCGTGCCGTCGAGAAGAGCGCGCTGCACCACGCGCGCGCGCGCACGTGCCAGATCCTCGGGCGACCTCAGGCTCCGATCCCGAACCACAGCACCGGTCTCCACGTGTCCTTCGAGCGCGACCCTGGCGCGCGCGTACTGGTTGATCTTCTGGCGCACGATCTGCAGCGCGGCCTCCCCGTGCTGCGTCAGCTCGGCCGTTCCGACGGGGAAGCTCATGCTGTCGAGCGTGAAGCGCGTCGTCTCCTTGGGTGTCGTCTCGCTCAGGAACAGGTGCAGGCGCACGGGTCCGGAGCTCCCGCTGTCCCCATCGGCGGTATGCCAACGCACCTGTGTTTCCCCGACCATCTCGTAGGCCGGATGTGCGCGCGAGACGCGGGCTCGGTACGTCAGGGTGCGCGGGGACGTCACGCTGCTGGGGTCGAGCTGCCAGCGCAGGCGCGTGAGATCGCCGTCGAACGACACGCGCGGCTCGAGCGCGCGGTCCCCGAGCTGGGCCGAGCCCGAGACGTACTCGGTGCCGCGCGGCAGGAACTCGTGGAGCGTCAGTTCGCGCAGCGGTACGTCGCCGCGCACGCCGAGCTCCAGGCCGAACTGCACCTCGTGCGGCTGAACGTCCAGGATGGAGGGCTTTTCGACGTTGCCCGAGTACACCTTCACCTCGACGCGGCGATTCTTCCGACGCGCGTCACGAGACGTGCCGGGCTCCACGGGTTGATCGGCCCCGAATCCGAGGGCCGAGAGGCGGTGCGCCGAGATCCCGTGCCGCAGGATGAGCTCGTACATGACGGCGCGTGCGCGCGCGATCGACAGGTCGTAGTTGTCGGCGTACAAGAGCGTCTTGACCGGAGAGTCGTCCGTGTGTCCCTGGATCACCGCGGTGGCATGCGGGTTGGTCTTGAAGCGTCCGGCCAGCTGTGCGATGCGCTTCTTGGCATCGATCGTCAGCTCGGCGCCGCCGGGCTGGAAGCTCTTGGCGCCCAGAACGAAAGTCGCCGCCTGCTCCACGTCCCAAACGGGATCGACGACGCCCGGCACGAGGAACTTGCGCAGCTGCAGCTGGGACTGAGCGCGCACGCGTGTGGGCTCGGCGACCTCGGCGGCCTCGCTCACCACCCCGAAGTCGATGCGGTTGATCAGTCCGGGCGTCAGATGCAGCACGCGCGGGTTTTCGGTGCTGAGCGTCGCGCCGCGCGGCAGGCTCTGCGGATCGAGCTTGAGGATGAAGTTGCGGCCCAAGGTCCCCGGGCCTGCGTCCACGCCGGCGACGTGATAGCGTCCGGCGTGATCCGTGTGCACGATCAGGCCGCTTGCCGTGGCCAGGCGGACGCCGGCAATTCCGCTCTCGTCGACGCCGCGGTTGCCGATCGTCAGGACCAGCCTGCGCCTTTCGCCGTCTCGCTCGATGCGGCGTGAGACCACGAGATCCTGACCGTTCGTGCCGCGCTTCTTGGCGCCGCGATGCGCGGTCTCGATGGTGCCGTCGCTTCGCAGCCGCACCACGCTGCCCTCGGCGCTCGTCAGCAGCACCTCGGGCAATCCGGCACCGCGCAGCTCGGCCGTGACCGTGAAGCGCGTCGCCTGCACGTGCGCGCTGGTCGCCGCAGGCAGATCGCCGAGGAGCACCTCGTCGCTGAAGGGTGAGCGACCGGCGACGTCGGCGAACCGGCGCATTCCGTCTCCGGCATCGAGCGTGGTGCTGTTCGCGACGTAGCGCGCGTTGCCGAAATCGATACGCAGACGCACGTCGGTGGCGTCCGCTGGATCCTGCCAGCCGTCGCCGTCGCGATCGTGAAAGACCTTGCCGAGCACGGTGGTCTGCTCGAGCGCGGGATCGAGCACACGTTGCACGCTCGCGCTTGCGGTGTTGCCGACGGCAACGCCGTTCTGCAGAGCCACGACGCGGTTCGTGTGCTCGCCGAGACCGACGCCGGAGCCGACGCGCACGACGTATTGCAAGCGCACCGTCTCACGTCCGCCAAGCGTCATCCCGTCGAACCGCAGCGCGCGCCTGCCGGTAGGCTCGAGCGCCTGCGGCGTTGCATCGTCGCGCAGCACACGCGCCGAGCCGACGACGTAGGTGAAGCCAGCCGGAAGGCGGTCGTCGAGCCCGACGCCGGCTTCCACCACGTCGAGCATGTTCTCGACTTCGATCGTGTAGCGCACGAGATCCCCGGGCATCACCTCGCGGCGATCCGCCGACTTGCTGACCCGCAGCGAGGCAGGCTGGGAGGGAAGCGTGAGCGGTGTCGGCTCCTGGTTGTCGGCCGGGTCGCCGTTGCCGTCCGGGTCGGCCGACGGTCCCGACGTCGAGACATCCGAGACGGCCTTCTGAGCCGGGCTGGCGGCGCTGGCTACCGCGCTGTTGAGGAAGGGACCCGAGGCGCCACCGGGTTCGATGCGCACGGCCATGTGCACGGTGCCCGCGGCGCCGGTTGCGAGCGAGTCGCTGCCGACGAGCAGGTTCACGTCGTTGCGGCCGTCGTAGGCCGGGTTCACGCGCAGCGTCGTGCTCGTCAGCGCTTCCACCTGGAATCCCCGCACGCCCACGAACGTGGCGGCGAGATCGTCGGTGATCTGCACGTCGTGCACGCGTACGTCGCCCGTGTTGGTCACCACGAGCGCGTACGTCGCGCTCCAGGTTCCGTCGGGGTTCTGCGTCGTCTGCGTTTCAACCGCCTTCGCCAGGCCGATCTGCGGCGTCTCGACGAAGGTCACCTCGGTCGGCGCCGCGTCGTCTCCCGCGTTACCGTTGCCGTTCGGGTCGACGTTCGTGCCGTCGGTGGAGACGTCTTGCACCCAGGCCCCATCCGGGTTGGTGCCACGCACCGAGGCGGAGTTCGAATACGGGCCGAGCACGGCGCCGGGCGTGACGCGTACGTCGATCTCGACGCTGCCGCGTGCCCTGCTCTGCAGCACGTCGGTGCCGGCCAGGAGCGCCGTGTCGCCGACGCCATCGTACGTCGCGCTCGGCGTGAAGTCGTCGCTGCGCACGGACTCGACGGCGAAGCCGGAGGCGGCGGCGAACGCTGCGGCGAGATCGTCGAGCACCTGCACGTCACGCAACGTGGTGTCGCCCACGTTCTCGACGTACAACGCGTAGGTGAGACGATAGCTGCCGTCTCCTTGGCCGACCGGGCCCGCGGCGAGCGCCATGGCCAGACCGATGCGCGAGCTCGTGTCGAACGAGATCACGGTGGCGTCGGAGTCGTCGGTGGGATCTCCATTGGCGTTGGCGTCGGGCACGCTCCCCGCCGCCGAGAGATCGGAGAGTACCGCCAACGCCGGCGTCGTGCCGCGCAACCATGCGTGGTTGGCGTACGGACCTTGCACGTCGCCCGGGACGACTCGCAGGTCCAGCGTGATCTCCGCGCTCGCACCGGCGGCCAACGTGTTGCCCGGGTCGAGGAGATCGACTGACGTGACGCCGTCGTAGGACGCCTGCGTCGACAAGGTCGGGCTGCGCACGTCTTCCACGCTTACGCTCTGGGCACCGGCGAAAGCCACACCGAGCGAGTCGACGAGCTGCAGGTCGTTGAGGACGACGTCACCGCTGTTGATCAGCGTGAAGCGATACGTGACCCCGTAGCTGCCGTCACCGCGGTCCTGGGGCGTGCCCACGACGTCCTTCGCCACGCCGAGCTGCGGCGACTCGGTGAACGACACGCCGGTGGCTGCGTCGTCGTTGCCAGGATGGCCGTCACCGTCGGCGTCGGGGACGGCACCGTCGGTCGAGGTATCGACCACGGTATTGCCGCCCGGCGTGCGGGCCGTGCCTCGTGCCTGGTTCCAATACGGACCCAGATCGGCGCCGGGAGTGACCGTCGCGGTCATGCGGATGCTGCCGCTCGTGCCAGGAGCGAGCGCATCCGTACCGACCAGGAGTCCCGTGAACGCGTTGCCGTTGTACGCGGAATCGATCTTGAACTCGTCGCTTTGAACCGCGTCGACGCGATACGCCTGCGCGCTTGCGAACACGGATTGCAGGTCTTCGAACACCTGCAGCGCGCTCAGCGTGACGTCGCCCGCGTTCTCGACGAAGATCGTGTAGGTGAGCGTGTAGGTGCCGTCGCCGTTGTTGTGCGGCCCGTCGCTCACGCGCTTCGCCAAGCCGAGGATCGGGCTTTCTCCTACGAACACGCGCGTGGGGGTTGCGTCGTTGCCCGGATCCCCGTCGCCGTCGGCATCCGGCTCGAACCCGTCCGTCGAAGCGTCCGACGGCGTCACCCCGGCCGGACTCGTGCCACGTGCCACGGCGACGTTGTCGAAGGGTCCGAAGACGCCTCCTGTCGTGACCGTGACCTGCAGGTCCAGCGTGCCGCGAGCGCCGGGTGCCAGAACATCGGTTCCGGAGAGGAGGTCGAAGTTGCTGGAGCCGTCGTAGGAGGAGTTGACGGTGAGATCGAGGCTGCTCACGGCGTTCACCACGAACGAAGCGGCCCCAGCAAATGTCGTCGAGAGATCATCGGTGACCTGCACGTCGGCGAGCGGCACGTCGCCGCCGTTCTCGAGCGTGACGCGATAGGTCAGCGTGTGCGTGCCGTCACCGTTGTTCGTGGGGCCGGCCACGACGGCTTTGGCAGTACCGATCTGCGGCGCTTCGCCAAAGCCCACCGTGGTGGCTACCGCGTCGTTGCCGGGGTCGCCGTTTCCGTCCGCATCGGGATCGGACCCGTCGGTCGACGTGTCGGAGAGCGCGCGACCCCCGGCGCTGGTCGCGTCGGCGGTCGCGACGTTGTCGTACGGCCCGAGTACGGCGCCGGGCGTGACGGTCACGCCGAGATCGAGCGTCGCGATCGCCCCCGGAACGAGCGTCTGTCCAGCAGCGAGAAGGTTCGTGTCGGCGCGCCCGTCGTACGCCACGTTCGTCGTCAGCTCGCTGCTCGAAACCGTGTCGACACGGAAGTCGGTGGCCGCGGCGAACGTCGCGGCGAGATCGTCGTGAATCTGGACGTCGTGCACCGGCACGTCGCCGCCGTTCTCGAGGATGAGCCGATAGGTAAGCGTGTAGGTGCCGTCCTCGTTGTTCGTGGGTCCGGCGAGCACGGCTTTGGCCAGGCCGATCAGCGGCGCTTCCCCGAAGCTCACCGTCGTGGGCGTGTCGTCGTTCGATGCGTCTCCGTCGCCGTTCGCATCGGGCAGCGCGCCCGTGGTCGAGACGTCCACCAAAGGTGTTCCGGCCGGGCTCTGGGCCGAGCCCAACGCCTGGTTTTCGTACGGTCCTTCCGTGGCGCCCGGCGTGACCGTCACGGTCAGGTTCACGCTTCCGGTCTGTCCGTTCACCAGCGAGTCGTTGCCGGTCAGGAGCGCCGCGTCGCCGGCGCCATCGAACGACGGGTTGACCGTGAAGTCGCTGCTCGACCACGCGTCCACGACGAAGCCCACCGCTGCCGCAAACGTAGCCGAGAGGTCGTCCGTGATCTGAACGTTCGCGACCGGGACGTCGCCCATGTTGTGCATGTGCAGTCGATAGGCGAGCGTGTACGTTCCGTCGCCGTTGTTCACGGGCGCCTGCAACAGCTCCTTGGCCAAGCCGATCGCGGGCGACTCGCTGAACGAAACGGGTGTGGCGTCGTTGTCGTCGGTCGGATCACCGTTGCCATTGGCGTCCGGGGCGGCACCGTTGGCGGAAACGTCGGCGACCGCAGCACCCGCTGCGCTCTGCGCACGCGCGCTCGCGCTGTTGGCGTACGGTCCCAGGTTGCTGCCGGGCGTGACCGTCAACGTCAGATCGACGCTCGCCTGCGCGCCCGCGTTGAGCGCGTCGGACCCCGAGAGGAGATCCACGTCGAGCGCACCGTCATAGCTCGGATTCACGGTGAGGTTCGTGCTCGCCAGCGCATCCACCTGGACGTGGGTCGCGCCCGCGAACGCCGCGGACAGATCGTCCGTGATCTGGACGCCGGTCAGACGCGCGTCGCCCGTATTCGCAACCAGAATCCGGTAGGTGAGCGTGTACGTCCCGTCGCCGTTGCTGTTGGGGCCCGAGGTCACGGCCTTGGCCAAGCCGATCTGTGGCGACTCGAGGAACGTCACGTTCGTCGGCGTGGCGTCGTCGGCCGGATCGCCGTTGCCGTTGGCGTCGGGCTCGCTACCCGCCGTCGAAACATCGCTCGGCGTTGAGCCCGACGGGCTTTGGCCGCGTCCCGAGGCGCTGTTGGCATACGGCCCGAGGTCGGCGCCCGGCGTCACCGTCACGGTCACGTCGACGCTCCCGCCGGCACCCGGCGTCAGCGTGTCGGTTCCGGCGAGCAGATCGATGTCGACGCTGCCGTCGTAGGCCGGGTTCACGCTGAGCTCGCCGCTCGTGGCGGCATCGACGCGGAACGCGTCTGCCGCACCGAACGTGACGCCCAGGTCGTCGGTGATCTGCACGCTTCCCAGCGGAACGTCGCCCGAGTTCTGGATGGTGATGCGATAGGTCAGCGTGTAGGTGCCGTCGCCGTGATTCACGACCGGTCCCTGGATCGTCTTGGCCAAGCCGACCTGCGGGTTCTCGACGAAACCGATTGCCGTCGGCGTCGCGTCGTTCGTCGGATCGCCGTCTCCGTCCGCATCCGGATCGGTGCCTTGCGCCGATGCATCGGCCACCGCGGTTCCCGCCGGGCTCGTGCCGCGTGCCGTCGCCTGGTTCTGGTACGGACCCAGGTTGGTTCCGGGGGAGACCGTGACCGTCACGTCGAGCTCGGCGCGCGCGCCCACGGCCAGCGAGTCGCCACCGGTGAGCAGGTCGATGTCGCTTGCGCCGTCGAAGCCAGCGTTCACGTTCAGGTCGGAGCTCGTCACCGTTTCCACAGCGAAGCCGAGCGCGCCGGCGAACGTCGAGCTCAGGTCGTCTTCGACCTGCAGGTCGCGCACGAGAACGTCACCGTGGTTCTCGACGGCCATGCGGAAGGTCAGCGTGTACGTGCCGTCGCCGTTGCCCACCGGTCCCTCGACGAGCGCCTTCGCTGCGCCGATCCGCGGCGATTCGCTGAAGGACACGGGTGTCGGCGTGTTGTCGTCCGACGGATCCCCGTTCCCGTTGGTGTCCGGGTCCGTGCCGTCGGCGGACGCGTCGCCGAGCGCCTGGTTTCCGGCGCTGGTGGCGCTGCCCACAGCGCTGTTCGCATACGGACCCAGGTTCGTCTCGGGGGTGACGGTCACGGTGAAGCTCACGCTGCCGCTCGTCCCCACGGTCAGGCTGTCTGAGCCGGTCAGCAGGTTCGTGTCGGCGCTGCCGTCGTACGCGGGGTTGACCTCGAGCTGCGCGCTCGACAACGCATCGATGCGGAAGGCGCTGCCCGCAAAGGTCGTCGACAGATCGTCGCTCAGCTGCACGTTGCGCACGGGACCGTCACCCGTGTTGTGCACGCCGAGCGCGTAGGTCAGCGTGTAGGTCCCGTCCCCGTTGTTCACCGGAGCGTTGATCACGCGCTTGGCCACACCCAGGCTCGGGGACTCGACGAGCGTCACGGTCGTCGGCGTGCCGTCGTCCCCGGGATCGCCGTTGCCGTTGGCGTCGGGGTCGGCGCCCACCGTCGACGCGTCGGTGACCAACGAGCCCGCCGGGCTGGTACCGCGGGCGGAGGCCAGGTTGTCGAACGGCGCAAGATCGAACCCCGGTGTCACGGTGAGCGTGAGGTCGACGTTCGCGCTGGCGCCCGACGCCAACGTGTCGCCGCCGCTCAAGAGGTTGGTGTCGCTCGCGCCATCGTAGGCGGGGTTCACCGTCAGCCCCGTTGCGTTCAGCGCGTCGACGACGACCGGAACGCCGCGGAACGTCGTGTTCAGGTCGTCGACGATCTGGACCGCGTTCAGGGGGACGTCGCCGCCGTTCTCGACTCGCAGCCGGTAGGTGAGCGTGTAGGTGCCGTCGCCGTGGTTCGTCGGGCCCGCGACCACTTCCTTTGCGGCGCCGATGCGCGGCGACTCGCCGAAGTTCACGCTGGTCGGCGTGGAATCGTTTCCAGGGTCGCCGTCGCGGTCGGCGTCCGGGATGGTCCCCGACGTCGACACGTCGGCCAGTGCGGCACCGGCGGCGCTCGTTCCCGTGAGCGTCGCCTGATTGTCGTAAGGCCCGAGGTTCGCGCCCGGCGTGACGGTGAGCGTCACGTCGATCCAGGCGCTGGTGACGGCGTTCAGCGCGTCGCTGCCGCTGAGCAGCTCGACGTCGGAAACGCCGTCGTAGCCCGGGTTGACGCCGGGCAGACTGCTCGCCACCGCATCGACCGTGAAGCCGTTGGCGGCCGCGAACGCGACGCTCAAGTCGTCCTGCACGCGCACGTCCCGCACCAGGGCGTCCCCGCTGTTCTCGAGCGTCAGCCGATACGTGAGCGTGTACGAGCCGTCGCCGTTGTTCACCGGGCTCGCGAACACCGACTTGGCGATGCCCAGCTCTGGAGCCTCCGTAAACGTGAGCATGGTGTCGCTCGTGTTGTTCGTGGGATCGCCGTCTCCGTCGGGATCGGGGTTGGTGCCTGCGGTCGAGACGTCGGCCACGTTCGTGCCCGCCGTGCTGGTCGCCGCCGCGTTGGCGCGGTTGGCGTAGGGACCCAGGTTCGTCCCCGGCGTCACCGTGAGCGCAATCTCTACGCGCGCGCTGGCGCCGGCGAGGAGCGCGTCGTTGCCGTCCAGCAGCGTCGTGTTGGAGATGCCGTCGTAGGCGGGATCGACACCAAGCGTGGCGCTCGATACGCCATCGACCTGGAAGTCGACGGCGCTCGCGAACGCAGAGCCCAAGTCGTCGCTGATCTGAACGGCGTTCAACGGAACGTCGCCGCTGTTGTGCAACTCGATGGCGTAGGTGAGGCTGTACGTGCCGTCGCCGTGGTTGACGGGACCCAGGCTGATGCTCTTGGCGACGCCGATGCGCGGCGTCTCGGTGAACGTGACGTTCGTGGGCACGCTGTCGTCGCCCGGATCGCCGTTGCCGTTGGCGTCGGGAACGCCGCCGTCGGTGCTCGTGTCGGCCAGTGGCGCGCCGCCGGCGCTCGTCGCCGCGGCTTGCGCCGTGTTCGCATACGGCCCCAGGTCGGAGCCCGGCGTGACGCTCACGGTGAAGTCGACGTATCCGCTCGCGCCCGCAACCAAGCCATCGCTTCCCAGCAGCAGGTTGGTGTCGTTGCGCCCGTCGAACCAGGGATTGATGCTCAGCCCGTTGGCGGACTTGCCGCCTACCGAGAACGTCACCGCGCTCGCGAACGTCGATGTCAGATCGTCCGTGACCTGAACGGTCTGGATCTGCGCGTCGCCGAGGTTTTCGACACGCACGCGGTACGTGAGCGTGTACGTCCCATCGCCCTGGCTGGCGGGGCCGCTCAGCACACGTTTCGCGATGCCCAGAACCGGAGCTTCGCTGAACGTGACCGGAGTGGGTGTGCTGTCGTCGCCCGGGTCGCCGTTCAGCGTGGGATCGGGATCGAAGCCGTCGGTCGACGCGTCGGTGACGACGAAGCCTCCGGGACTGGCGCCGCTTGCGTGTGCACGGTTGAGATGGGGTCCCAGGCTGTTCCCCGGTGTCACGGTCAGCGTGACGTCGACGGAGCCGCCGGCGCCGGGAGCCAGCACGTCGGTGCCGCTCAGCAGGTGGGGATCGGTGACGCCGTCGAAGAACGGGTTCGTGGCCAGATCCGCCGACGCGAGCGCATCCACGGCGATGCCCGTGACGCCCGTGAACGTCGCCTGCAGGCTGTCGCTGAGCTGCACGGCGCCGAGCGGCACGTCGCCGCTGTTCAGCAGCGTGATGCGATAGGTGAGCGTGTAGGTTCCGTCGCCGAGGTTCGTGGGGCCGGCGACCAGCGCCTTCGCGGCGCCGACCTGCGGCGCTTCCACGAACGTCACGCTCGTGGGCGTGGAGTCGTCGTTGGGGTCGCCGTTGCCGTTGGCGTCGACGCCCGAGCCCTGCGTCGAAGCGTCCGCCACGCCCGTTCCCGCCGGGCTCGTGCCGCTCGCCTGGGCGACGTTGTCGTAGGGGCCCAGCGTTGTGCCGGGTCGAACCTGGACGAACACGTCGATCGCTCCGCTCGCACCGGGGTCGAGCGCATCCCACCCGATCAACAGGTTCGTGTCGCTCGAGCCATCGAAGCCGGGATTGAGCGTGAAGTCGGCACTCGTGGCCGACAGAGCCACGTGGCTCGTGGCTGCAGCGAACGTTGCCCCGAGATCGTCGATCACCTGCACGGCGTCGAGGCGCACGTCGCCGGTGTTCTCCACGTGGATGCGGTAGGTCAGCGCATAGGTTCCGTCGCCGTTGTTCGTCGGACCGCTGACGATCTCCTTCGCGGCACCGATCTGCGGCGCCTCGTCGAAGGAAACGAGCGTCGGGATGCCGTCGTCTCCCGGATCCCCGTTGCCGTTGGCGTCGGGCTCCGACCCCGACGTCGACATGTCGTTCACGGCTGCCCCGCCTGGGCTCGAGGCCTGCGCGTTCGCCGTGTTCGCGTAAGGGCCGAGATCGGTACCGGGGGTGACACGAACGCTCACGTCGACGCTCGCGCGTTGACCGGGCAGCAAGGTGTCATCGCCCGTGAGCAGATTCGCGTCGGTATCGCCGTCGTACGAGGGGTTCACCGTCAGGCCGGCGCTCGAGGCCCCGAGCACGCTGTAGTTGGCGGCGTTCGCGAAGGTGACGGCAAGCACGTCCTGCGCCTGCACCGACAGCACGGGAACGTCGCCGGAGTTCTCGATCCACACCCGATACGTGACGTCGTACGTCCCGTCGCCGAGGTTCGTGGGTGCGGCGACGATCTCTTTGGCGACGCCGATCTCGGGCGACTCGAGGAACGAAACCGGTGTCGGGGACGCGTCGTTGTTCGGATTTCCATCGCCGTTGGCGTCCGGGTCGGAGCCGTCGGTCGAGGTGTCGGCAACCGCGCTGCCTCCCGCGCTCGTGGCGTCGGCCGTCGCGCTGTTGTTGTAGGGACCCAGGACGAGCCCCGGCGTCACCGTGACGACGAGATCCACGCTACCGCCGGCACCGGCATCGAGGGCGTCTGCCCCCGTCAGCAGGGCGAGGTCGACGCTGCCATCGAAGCCGCTGTTGATGCTGAAGTCGGTGCTCGTGACGGCATCGACGTTGAACCCCTGCGCGCCCGCGAAGGTCGCGCCCAGGTCGTCGCGCACCTGCACCTGCGTCAGCCGCGCGTCTCCGCTGTTCGTCACGAACAATCGATAGGTCAGCGTGTACGAGCCGTCGCCGTTGTTCTGCGGCCCCGAAACGATCTGCTTGGCCAGCCCGATCTGTGGCGCCTCGACGAACGTCACGCTCGTCGGCGTGGCGTCGTCCCCCGGGTCGCCGTTTCCGTCCGAGTCGGGGTCGGCACCCTCGGTCGACG
>JBFJHN010000023.1:0-11545 GCA_041613275.1 Candidatus Krumholzibacteriia bacterium
CGCAGCTCCGACTCGGTGGCGTCGGGCTCCACCGCATAGGCGTGCAGCTCCACCACCGAGCCGCCGGTGCGTTCCGCCCAGCTGCGGCTCTCGTCCTCGAACAGGTGGTAGAGCGAAATATTGTCGAGAACGCCCACGCCCGTCGTGCCCACGAACGGCGCGCGGCCGGAGCGCGTGGGACCATCCAGCCACAAACGCCAGACGACGAACGGGTTCGTCGCGTGCAGCTGTGTGATCGAATGCCGCCAAGAAGGCGCGTCGAGATCGGGCGACCGTTCGACCAGCTGCTGCAGCGCAGGAACGGCAAGCGCCACCACCACAGCATCGGCGTCGAACGCGTCTTCGTGCGTCACCACCTTCCAGCCCCGGTCGCCGGCCCGGCACACGCTCTGCACGCTGTTCTTCAAGCGCACACGCACGCCCAACGTGTCGAGGTAGCGTTGGAACGGCTGCCACAGCGCGTGCGAGAACGGCCGCCGGGCGACGTCGAACACCAGCCCCTCGGGATTCCCGGTGAAGTAGAAGTGGAACATCATGAGCAGCTCGGCGGCCGACATCTGCGTTTCGGGGTTGAAGAACGAGTGCGCGAAGACGTCAAACAGGAGTCGGCGTGCGTCGGGCGGGAAGCGCAGCGCGTCAAGATATTCGCCCGCCGTGCTCGCGTCCCAGCGCGCGTACGTGCGCTGCATGTCGAACCGCAGCATCTCGAGCGCGTGACCCTTGTCGACACGTGCGAGATCGCGCAGGCCGAGCGCGCGCGAGCGCAGCGTCAGAGCGATGACGTTCTGTGGCGTGCGTCGCGGCAGGCCGGCGAACGATTGCGTCTGCGCGTCGGGACCCAGAATGGGATAGTCGTCGAGCGCCTGCAGCATCTCGAGCTGCGGGTCGACGCGGCGCAGCAGAGCGCGCAGGTTGTAGTACTGGCGAAAGAAGGCGTGGAAGCCGCGCTCCATCTCGAACGTCTGACCGTCGGCAAGCGTCTCCGTCCACGCCCCGGCGCGCCCGCCCAGGAAGGACTCACGCTCGATCAACGTCACCGCGACGCCGCGTTCGGCCAGAACCGTGGCCGCGGCAACGCCCGCGATGCCGCCGCCCACGACGACGGCGCGATGCCCGGGCGCCGCGCGCTCGCGGCCGCCAGCCGCCGGCAGCAGCATCTTGCGCGGCACGCGGCTCATCGTGTCTTGCGCCCCAGGAAGCTGTGGACGACACCCCGTTGCCAACCGTCCATGGGCTCGGTGTGAACGTCGGCAAAGCCCGCGAGACGCAGGCGCTCTTCCAGCTGCGTGACGCTGTCGAAGGTCATCACGCTGCGCCGCAGGTATCGGAAGATCGTGCTCGAACGCGTCACGATCGTCCCGAGCGGAATGACGACGCCGAGCGTGACGAGCTGCCAGATCACGCGGCTGCGACGCGATCCCGCCACCGAGTACTCGTGCAGACAAATCCTGCCGCCGGGGCGCAGCAGGCCGTGCAACCGCTGCAGACACAGATCGGGATCGGGCACGTTGCGGATGCCGTAAGCCATGAAGATGGCGTCGTACGGCCCGCGGGCACCTGCGGCCGCGGGATCCATGGCGTTGCCGTGCGCCCAGCGCACGCCTGCGAGCTCGGGCTTGGAAGCGGCGCGCTCCAGCATCCCGGCGGACGCATCCAACCCTGTGAGACGTGCCTTCGGTTGCGCGCGCTTCAACGCACGTGTCGAAAGCCCCGTGCCGCAGCACAGATCGAGCACCTCGGCGCCGGCCGGCATCTCGAGACGCCGCGCGCTCCACTCGAGGTGCTTGTGATAGCCGGGATTGAGCGAGGAGAGCAGGTCGTAGCCGCGTGCGATGCGATCGAACTGCTGCGGCACGCGTTTCTTCGGCAAGACCTCGAGTGCGGAGGACTCACCCCACACCGCGGACTCACGAGACATGTTCACCTCGATGTTCTCGAAGGCTCCGGAGCGCGTCGGCACACGCGACGCCGCGCGCTTCGTCGGCGCTTCGCTTCACTCGTAACGGAGATTCAGGCTCACCTGCACACGAGGCGCGTCGGCATCGAAGGACGCGTATTCGAAGCTGGGCGGCCCGAAGCGACCGGTTGCGTCGTGGGTGACTCCCCAGCCCTCTTTCGGACGTCCCAACCAGTCGCGCTTCATCTCGCCGTCGCCGTCCTCGTCGTGGAACACCGAAACGGCGTAGCGACCGCACGGCACCGGCTCGAACACGTACGTCGCCACGTCGCCTTCCACCTTGGCCTTGCCGCTCTGCAACGCCTTCTCGGGCTCGCCGGGAAAGCCTTCGGACACGTCGAAGAGCGCCATTCGTACCTCGCCGTTCGTGTGAGCGAGGCCGTTCGCGACCACGGCGATCGTCGCGGGCTCGTCACAGGCGATGCCGCGCCGCTCCCCCGCCTTGGATCCGCCGCACGCGGCGAGGACCACGAGCGGCAGAGCACGCGGCATGAGCGCTACGATCCGACGAAGGCGCATTCAACGCTCCTTGGGTGCCCCCGCAACGCGCGTCGCAATGCGTGCTGCGGGCATGTCTCGGACATACGCGTGCGCGTGCGGCGTGTCCAACGGGAACACGTCCTGCGCACGCACCGCGCGTCGTGGCGGCTCGAGTCGGGCACCGGCGCGCCCGCGACGCTCGCCCGGGACCAGCGATGCTGCCATCGCACCCGCGGCCAGCGCCAGCTTGGCGGCGCTTCCCACCCAGGCGCGACCTTCGAGCGGATCGCAGCGTTGGGCGCGCACGCGCGCGCCGATGCGTTCGTAGACGCGACGCGCCGTCCGCACCGCCACACCGCAGCGCCACGAGAGCGCGGGAATCCCCGCGTCCCCCGACCGATAGTACGCCGCGGCCAGATCCAGCAGGTCGTCGGTGGCGCGCGCCACCGGCACACGCGCCCACTCCGGGAAGGCCCCACCGAGAGCCGTGTGCAAGCCGCCCGCCGCGTGCTTCTCCAACAGCGCGTCCGGCAGGTACAGGCGCCCGCGCTCCCAGTCCTCGGCCACATCGCGGCAGATGTTCGTGAGCTGCATTGCTGCACCCAGGTGCGCCGCGTTGCGCGTCGCCGACTCGTCGCGCAGCCCCATGACGTGACACATCATCAGCCCGACCGTGCCGGCCACACGGTAGCAATAGTGCAAGAGCTGTGGCAGCGTCTGGTAGCGTGTTGCCTCCACGTCCATGCGCAATCCCTCGAGCAGCTCGAACGGGTACAGCTTGGGGATGCGACAGACGCGCGTGACCTGTCGAAAAGCCTCGAGGATGTCGTCGTCCAACGTTTGCGCGCCGTACACGGCGTCGAGCTCGTCGCGCAGCCGAGCCAACGCGCTCGCGCCCTGGCCGCGCGCGGCCAGATCCACCGCGTCGTCCGCACGACGGCACCAGGCGTACACGACGACGGCGCGATCGCGCGCGACGCCCGGCAACAATCGCGACGCCAGAGCGAAGCTCTTGGAGTGGTGCGCGATGATGCGCCGGCTGATCTCGAGAGCATCGGACTTCATGTTGCGTAGTCCTCGAGAATGAGTCGCGCGGTCGCCTTGGCCGAGTTGACCACGCCGGGAACGCCTGCTCCTGGATGCGTGCCCGCACCCACCAGATACAGGCCCGGAATGCGATCGTCGCGATTGTGCGGTCGGAACCAGGCGCTCTGGGTGAGCTTCGGCGCGCACGAGAACGCCGAGCCCAGGTACGAGCGCAGCTCGCCGCGGAAGTCGAGCGGCGTGAACCAACGGCGCGTCACGACGTGCTTGCGCAGATCGGGAAGCACGCGCTCCAAGTACTCCAAGATGCGCTCGGCGTACTCCGGGGCAGACTCTTCCCAGTCGATGCTGGCGTTGCCCAGGTGCGGCACCGGGGAGAGCACGTAGAAAGTCTCGCACCCTGCGGGCGCGAGCGAAGCGTCGGTGACCGTAGGCGCGTGCAGGTACAGGCTGAAGTCCTCGGGCAGCGCCTTGCCGTGGAAGATGTCCTGGAGCAAGCCGCGGTAGCGCGGTCCGAAGAGGATCGTGTGGTGCGCCACGTCCTGGTCGTAACGGCGGTCGGTGCCGAAGTAGAGCACGAACAGCGACATCGACCACTCCATGCGCTCCAGCCGGCGCTGCATCTTGCGCGCCGCGGGCTGCGCGCCGTACAGGCGGGCGTACGTGTGATGGAGATCGGCGTTCGACACCACCAGATCGTAGTCGTCGTCCGGCGCGCCCTGGGCGCGCACCCGATGGCGCTGCCGTCCGTTCACGCCCGGCACCATGTCCACGCCTTCCACCGGGGAGGACAGCAGCACGCGCCCGCCGAGCTCCTCGAGCAGGCGCACGAAGGCCGCGATCAGCGCGCCGGTGCCGCCGCGCGGGAACGACACGCCCCACTTGCGCTCGAGATAATGGATGAGCGTGTAGATGGAGCTCGTCTCGTACGGATTGCCTCCGACCAGAAGCGAATGGAAGCTGAGCGCCTGACGCACATGTTCTTCCTTCACGTAGCGGCTCACGGTGTCGTACACGGAACGATCGGCGCGCAGTCGGATGAGATCGGGAGCCACGCGCACCATGTCGGAGAAACGCAGGAACGGCGTCGCGGCGAGCTCCTTGTACCCAGCGTCGAAGACGCGTGCCGCATAGGCGACGAATTCCCGGTAGCCGTCGACGTCCTCGGGGCGCAAGCGGCGGATCTGGTCGAGCATCGCGTCGCTGTCGCCGCTGTAGTCGAACGCCACGCCATCTTCCCAGAGCAGCCGATAGAACGGATACACCGGAATGAGCTCGACGTAGTCCTCGAGTCGACGTCCCGCAGCGGCGAAGAGGTCTTCGAAGATGTGCGGCGCGGTGATCACCGTGGGGCCTGCGTCGAAGATGAAGCCGTCGTCTTCGTAGACGTAGGCGCGGCCGCCGGGGCGATCGCGCGCTTCGTACACGGTCGTATCGATGCCGTTCGCCTGCAGGCGAATGGCGGCGGCCAGCCCGCCGAAGCCGCTTCCCACCACGGCGGCGCGTGTCATGCGCGCGGCATCAGCCATAGGCCGTCTCCAGCTCGGTGACCTGACGGCGAAGCTCGCCCATGGCCTCCTGCTGTCCCAACGCGTCCTCGAGCTCGTCGAGCGCGCTCTGCAACCGCGCATGAATGAGAGCCGGCACGCTCGGCTGCAAGCGCTCGCGCATGCGCGCGATCAAACGCTGGGCTTCCCAGTCGATCGAGACCAGGCTGGCGTCGTGCACGAATCCCGCGTAGGTCACCTCGTCGCTCGTTTCCGCCAACCACGCCCAGGGCCAGGTAGGTCGCCCGTGACGCAGGTCCTCGATCCCCTTGTGCAGTCGGGACTCGACGTGGATGCCCGACCAGTCGTCGAGCATCTGCAGACCGACGCCCAGCTCGGCGCCGAATCGCGCCAGCGCCGTCAGACGCTCGCCGGTGGCTCCGGCCGTGCGCGCACCCAGGAGCATCGCCAGACGCATCAAGGCTCCGGTCTTGAACCGCGTCGTGCTGGAAACGAGCTGCAGCATTTCGCTCTGGCGCACCGTCGAGACGTTCGTCGCCAGGTCGAGCGCCTGACCCTGATGGCACAGGACCACGGTGTCCGAGATGTCGGTGTACAGCGCGAGCGTCAGCGCATCGGTCAAGCCCATGCGCGACAGCAGCGCGAGCGGCATGAAGTACAGCCAGTTGCCGGTGTTCAGCGCCACCGGCACGCCGAACCTGCGATGCAGCGCCGGCTCGCCGCGGCGCATCGGCGAGTCGTCCTCGATGTCGTCGATCACCAACGAGCCCACGTGCAGCAGCTCTACAACCAGCGGCAGCTGGTCCGGGTACGCTCCCGGGGTGCCGCCCGCCAGCACCCAGGCACACTCCAGCGCGCGCCGGCGCACCTCCTTGCCCGGCCGGCGCAGGATGTCGCTTGCGGGATCCAGGAGCGCGCGCTCCCAGTACCTGCGGTGCAGCGGGTCGCCGCTTCCCAGGTGCTCGGGCGCTGCCTCGAGAAGCTCGCTCACCAACGTGCGCAGGGCGGCATCCGTGGATCGAACGGCGCTGACCGGATTCATCGCGCGGCTCCTTGGGTGAGTCGATAACGCACGGACATGCCGCGTGGCGGTCGGCCCCACAACAGGCGTCCCTGGTCCAGAGGGCGAAGACGCAGCGCGTAGAAGCGCTCGATCGTTTCGACCGGCAAACCGTAGAAGCGTCGGAAGACGTGCCAACGCTGCTCGGGCGGAAACCATTGGAAGAGCATCGAGTTCAGCCGTTGACAGAACGTTGCCTGCCGGCGGTGTGCGCGCGCGAACGCCGTGAGCTTGGCGCCGAAGAGCTGCTCGGGAGCGCGTGACGCGACGAGCTCGGCCAAGCGCACGGCGACCGGCAGCGAGTAGCCCGTCGCCGGGTGGAAGAAGCCGCCGCGATATCCTGCCCGCAGAGGTGCCTGACGCGGAACGTCGAATGCGTCGCGCCACGGCATCGGCAGCACGCCTTCTTCCTCGCGCACGACGCGCGCGATGTCCCATCCGCGGTGTTTCGCGTACGCGAGGATGGCATCACGGCGTGCCGCGCGATCCATCTGCGGTCCGTCCGAGAACGTGGTGTCCTCCACCAGAACGCGCGTGGGCGCAAACGGCAGACAGTACATGAAACGGAAGCCGTCGCGCTGCTCGACCGTGGCGTCCATCAAGAGCGGCAGCCCCACGGCGTGGGGTGCGGATGTTTCGATCTCGAGCCCTACGAACTTTTGATAGCCCGCGCGGCGCACGGCGCCGTTCGATTCGGCGGAGGGGCCGCGCGCGTCGATGACCAGGCTTGCGTCGAGCCGCATGCCGTCATCCAATTCCACCGCGTGCGCCCCGACCCGTGTGGCCTTGCGGCCCAGGAAGGTCGAGCCACCGTCTGCGAGCGCGTTCTGGAGCACCGCGTGCAAGCGTTCGCTCGTGATCGCCTCGTACGACCGGTCGACGTCTCGCTCGAAGTCCGGAAAGACAACGCGGTAGCCGCGCCACCGATGGGCCACGAGCGGTGCCATCCAGGCGCGCGCTGCGTCGGAGACATCGCCCGAGTGGAAGCACCAGGTGTGGTTGCCGCCGAAGTGGGCTCGCGGCTCGATCACCGCGACGCGACGGCGTGGCTGTTGGGCGCGCAGCGCGAGCACGAGCAAAGCGCTCTGCAAGCCACCACCGACGAGGACGTAGTCGTATTTCTGCGACATGGTCCGCAACATCCAAATCCCGCGGGGACCGTTGCGATCGCCACGGAGCACGTAGCTCGAGCGCGCCTGACGGGGTCGTTCCACCGGGCGACGCGCACATCGGTTTTCAGGACAGTGACTGCGCGACCGCGGCCACAGCGGCGAAGACAGCGAGACGGAACGCGGTCGCCCGCCGGACACGTGGAGATCTCGCCGTGGCGGCATGGTACTGCAGTCGCACCGCCGGATCGAGTCCGTGGACCGCATGGTTGGGTTTTCGTAGCGAGCGTGCAGATGGACGCATCTCGCGAGACGTCGCCTGGCGTTCCCACTCAAGCGCTCCTGGCGGCGCTGATTGTGGAAAAAAGGGCCTGCCTTCGTCAGGCAGGCCCTTCGAACGCACGCGCTTGCAACGAGTCACGGGCGTGGGATCAGTCTTCGACCAACAGCCCGCTGGGGACGCGCTCGGGCACCCAGCCTGCGAGCTCGCGCCAGGCAGGGTCGGTCAGGCTCTCCAAGAACGCCAGCAGATCGGCGATCTCGCCGTCGGACAGCCGTACGGGCTCGAGCTCGTTCGCCGCCGCGATCCGCTCGCGCAGCTCCGGATTCTCCTGCACCCAACGATCGCGCAGGACAAAGCCCTCGAGACGTTGCGGGCTCAGCCAGTCGTGCCGCAGCTCCGAGCCGGCGACCGTGACCTCGAGCACCGGTCCCAACGGCGGGAGATGCCCGTCCTCGAGGACGTAGGCGTCCAGCGCCGCGATGGGATCGAGGTGATGGCGCACGATGGCCTCGAGCGTGGCGTAGGCGCCCGCGTGTCCCCAGGGTCCCGTGCGCGTCACGTTGCGCAACGACGGTGTGCGAAACTTGAAGTTGTCCTCGTCGCGCACCGTCACGCGACCGCGACCGAAGTCCTCGAGAAACGCCTCGTGCCCGCTCGCCCGCCAGTAGTCTCCGTCGCGACCGTCGGACTTCCCCGGACCGATCTGTGGCATCGCGATGGCGTGAAAGTCGTGATCCGTCTGGAACGTGCCGGCGTGGCAGCTGCTGCAGTTGGCCTTGCCGTAGAACAGCTGCATGCCGCGCTGGGCCCGCGCATCGAGAGCGTTCGCGTCACCCCGCAGGTAACGATCGAACGGACTGTCGTCGGCGCGAAACGCCCGGGACTCGAACGCTGCGATCGCGTTGGCGGCGAGCACATACGTGATGTCTTCGGCCGCGCGCACGCGCTCCGGATACGCCGCACGGAAGAGCGCGACGTACTCCGGGATGGCGCGCAGGCGCTCGGCGAGCTGCTCCCAGACACCGCCGGGACCTGCAAGGTTGTTGAGCGACGCCGCATCGGCGATCGAGTTCTCACCCTTCTGACCGGCCATCTCCGACGGCGAGCCCACCGGGAACATGGCTTGCGCCGCGAGCACGTTGTCCAAGCCGCGCGGCAGCTTCCACTTGGCCGGCGTGATGAAGCCGCCCGCGTAGTAGCCCGCCGAATCGACCTCGACGCGGCCATCGTGGAACAGACGCGTGAACTCGCGCGCTCCCAGGTTGAACAGCGCCGGCGAGTTGCGCGGCACGCGATCGTGCACGGCTTCGCGCTTGGACGCGCCCGGGCGCCGCTCGGGTCCCAGGCCGCTCGGCCCCTCGCCCAGAGGCAGCGCCACGCCGTCGGCGCTCGCGAACGACGGGTGGTGGCACGTCGCGCAAGCGATGTTCTTGTTGCCGCTCAGGATCTTGTCGAAGAACAGCACCCTTCCCAGCTCGACCTTCGCCGGCGGAGGCGCGCCGTCGTCGTAGTAGTCCGCATCGACCACCGGCTCCGGCAAGCGCAGGCTCGTGTGGGGGCGTTCCTGCGCCCGCGCGTGCCAGCCGGCGGCGACCAGAAGCAGTGCGATTCCGATGAGACGTTTCATGATTCAAACCTCGCGACTGCGGAGCGGTGCGCCCGGCGCCGCGCGTCGAGCACACCTGCCTCCTCGTACCTCGACTATTGGATTCCAGCGCGCTTCGGCAGCAGCACGAACAACGGCACGTGCGCGTTGAATCCGAAGGCGCCGGGATCGGCACCGTACGTCTTGCCATCGCTGTGGTAGTTGATGGCCAGCATGGACGTGGTCCACACGTCCGACATCTCGAGACACGGCATGAACGTGTGCTCGAACACCGCGTTGCCGTTGGCGTCGGCCACGAACACGCTCTCCGAGCCGTCACGCGCGCCCAGCGGCAGATCCAACGTGCCGGAGAACGGCTCGGTGGGCGGCAGGGCGATGAACGCGTGCCACATCGTGTACACCCCGTTGGGGACCAGACCGCGGAAGCGCAGGCGTAGCTTGCCGATGCCGTCTTCGCAGGTGTAGGTCCCGGTTCCCTGGTGGCGCAGCCACTGCCCGAGCGTCATGCCCAGAGGCTCACCCTTCGGGTGCGGACCGATCGCCGTGGGATCGAACGGGTTGTGCTTGACCGGAACGGCCGCTTTGTACAGCGGTGCGTTCATGTCGTGATCGCCTTTGGTGACCCGATAGACCTCGCCCGACCCAGGCACGCGCTCGATGAAGACGTCCTGCTCGGGCAGATCCATCTCGAGGTGCGTGATGAAGGCCAGGTCGATCGAGACCGGGTCGCTCCCCATCGGGACGGTGTTGTGGGCGTCGGCGGCAACGGTGGCCGCCACGGTCGCCAGGACCGTGAGCGCAACGAGACCCTTCACGAGGCTCTCGAGCGCACGCGTCGAGATCGTGTGAAAACGCATGGTGCTTCTCCTTGCCAGCTGCGTGCGTCACGAACGTGGAGGATCGTGACGGGTTGGACGATTCGCGCCACCTGCGCCCGCGCGGGGCGCGGTTCGGCGGCCCTCTCGGACTCCTCAGCAGTTCGGTTTCTCGCCCTGCGAGCTGCCATTTTTCTTCGGAGAGCACGAAAAAGGCGGCGTCCAGTCAGACGCCGCCCCTGCGGCACGGGCCCGAGGGCCCGCTTGGGTTTCTTCGTGGAGGGTGAGCGGGAAGGGTCAGCCGAGCCGGCGGTGCAGCGCCCAGCCTGCGAGCGCGCCGAGCGCAAGTCCGGCGACCGCGACGGTTCCGGTGGCCTTCATGGGGCTCTTGCGAATCTTCTCCTGCGCGGCGTCGTGCACGTGCTCGCTCTTGTCGCGCAGCTCGTCCCCGACCTTTTCGACGCCCGCACGCACGCGGCGCACGGGCGTCTTCAGAACTCGGCCCAGGCGGTTCCTGGTTTCATCGGCCACGGCGGTCGCGCCGTTTCGATTGCGTTCTGCAGTCGCACTGCTGGCCGTCATCGTTTCCCCTTTCGCTTTCCAGATGCCCACGGGTGCGCGCGGGAAACGTCCCTGTCCCTCGCGCTCGTATCGCTGAGCAAAAGGTGCCACGCACGGGTCGCCTGCGGGATCCGGGAAACACCGGATTTTTCGTTCCAGGGCCGTGAACGTTCCACGAGCAACCGCGAGGTCATCGGGCTGCTTGGAACCGTGGCCCACATCCTCGTCCCTTCCATCCGCACGCTGGACTTCGGCGTGGTGGGCGGCGAGAAGCCGGCCGAGGCGCTGCCCGAGAGGGTCTTGGAAAAGATCTCGGCGTGAGCGATCCGGCGTCGGAGCGGCGCCCTCGCCTCGCGCTTGCCTTTCCTGTTCAGGGATCGACAGTCAGAATGCCGCGCTGGATGGCGTAGCGCACCACATCGGCCTGGGACTCGAGGTTCAGCTTGCGCATGAAGTTGGCGCGGTGGGTTTCGACCGTCCGGTGGCTGATGAACAAACGCTCGCCGATTTCCTTGTTGCCGTAGCCTTCGGCGGCGAGCTGCAGCACCTCGCGTTCGCGCGTGGTCAAAGACTCGTACAGCGTGTCGGCGTTGGTCTGGACGTTGTCCACCAGCTCCTGGACGGAGCGATCGGCAAGCGGCGCACTCAGATAATGCCGGCCCACGAGCGCCTCGCGGATGGCGCGTACCAGCTCCTCGCGCTTGCAGTCCTTCAAGACGTAGCCCGCGGCGCCGTTCTGGAGCGCTTTGCCCACGTAGGCCTCGTCCGCATACATGGAGAGGATGATGACCCGGGGCGCGTTCTTGCCCTTGGTGATCTGACGCGTCACCTCGAGACCGTTCAACCCCGGCATCTTCAGGTCCAGCAGGACGGCGTCCGGCTCGAGCTCCTCGACGCGGCGCAACACGTCACGCCCGTTGTCGCATTCGCCGACCAGCTCGAAATCCGCCTCCTGCGCGACCTGGTCGGCCAGCTCCTGCGCCCAGTCGATGTGCCGGGCGATCATGGCCTTAAGGCCCTCGACGCCGTACGACCGGATCACGAACCACAGCTTGAGCGCCCGAAACCGCCGTCCCAGCGGAATGCCCCAGTCCCGGTAGTCGATCACGCGCGCGCCCTCGC
>JBFJHN010000024.1:0-11200 GCA_041613275.1 Candidatus Krumholzibacteriia bacterium
ACCGTGCCGATGAAGAAAAAGAACACCACCGGCATGATGAACACCCACATGAGGGTCTCGCGCGACTTCAGCATGTACTGCAAGTCTTTGCGCCCGACGAAGAGCGCGTCTCCGAGCGTCGAGCGCCGCGAGGCCGACGCCGTCGCCGCGCGCCCCGGCGCGGGACTCGTCGCAGACTTCGGGATACGTTCGAACGCCATGGCCTACCCTTGCACGAAGCCGCGACGCAGGCGGTAGACGCTGATTGCGGCGAGCACCAGCAACGTGCCGAGGCTGGCCGCGAACGCCATGCCAAGATCGGCGAGCTCCACCTGATCCCGCAAAATCGCTTTGAGCTGCTGCAGCGACCACCCGTTGGGTGTACGCGTTCCGATCGTGACCATCCAGCCGGGCATGGCCTCGAAAGGAAAGAACGAGCCGCCGATCATCATGAGCGGAAACACGATCGCGCTGGAGAGAATGTTACCGGCACGCTGACTCGTCGCATACAGCTGGATGACGATCAGTCCCGCGAGGATCACGACGCCGGAGAACGCGGCCCACAGCGCCCCCAAGGGTACGGTGGGTGCCGACAGCTCGAAGTAGATGGCGCCGATGGCCAGCGCGACGACGGAGACGGCGAGCATCACCATGCCGCTGTAGAGCATCTTGCCGGCCAGGAACGCGGAGACACGCTGTGGCGACACGAGCACACGGCGCAACGTGTGCTGATCGCGCTCCCTCCAGAAGTCGTCGGACACGCCGGCCGCCATGAACAACAGCGACATGTACAGAATGCCCGGCAGGAAGAGCAGCGCGAACCCGGGCTGGGGCTCGTCCTTTTCTTCTTCCTCGTCGGTCATGGTCTCGAGCTGGATGGCAAGCGGCGAGAGGTACGCGCCCAGACGCTCGACGAGCTGGTTCACGCGCACGCTGAACTGCGCCACGGTCTGGTCGGGCAGCGTGAAGGCATTCGGATCGATGGGATCCGCGGCGAGGGTCTCGAGCTCGTCGCCGAGAACGCGATGCGCGTAGAAGGTCGCATCCAGCAGAATGCTGAGCCCCTCTTCGACGATGCCCGGAAGGATGCGCTGCGCGGGGTTGGTGATCAGCTCGAGCGTGCAGGGCTCCTCGAGCAGCACGGCGTCGGAAAAGCCAGCCGGGATGATCAACAAAGCGGACGCGTCGCCGTCCGCGATGCGGCGACGCCCGTCCTCGAGCTCGACCGACTCGGCGCGGATCATGCCGCCGGCCGCATCCTGGCTCAGAGCCCCCACGAGCAATTCGCTCAGGAACGTGTCGTCGCGATCGACGATCAGCACGTGCGCCTGCGGCTTGGGGCCGCCGCGACCGCCGGACAGCGTGACCATCAGGCCGCCGATCAGAAGCGGCATCCCCAACCACAGAGCGAACTCGGCTGGGCTCCTGCGCTGGCGTTGGAAGTCCTTGACCAGCGTGCGCCAGACGAAGCTCACGTCGTGCTCCCCAGGACCTTGGTTTCGTGCCCTACTCGCGCAGCTCTTTGCCGGTGAGCTTGATGAACAGGGTTTCGAGGTTCGGCTGCGTCCACGTCGTCTCGCGCAGCTCAGCGCCGCTTTCAGCCAGAGTTTGAAGCGTCATCGGCAGCTGCGTGCCGGCGTCGGGGACTTCCAGCGTCAGCGACTCCTCGTCCACGTGGACGAGCTGCACGTTGGGCAAAGACGCGAGCGCTTGATGCACGCGCGCCGGATCGAACGTTCCCGAGAGACGCAGCAGGTCCCGTTCTCGCAACCTGTCGCGGAGCTCGCGCAGCGTGCCTTCGGCGATCATCTTGCCGTCGTCCACGATGGCCAGCCGATCACACAGGGTCTCTGCCTCTTCCATGTAGTGCGTCGTGTAGAGCACGCACGTTCCCTTGCGCGCTTCCTCGCGCACGAGGTCCAGCAGCTTCACGCGACTCTGTGGATCGACCCCGACGGTGGGTTCGTCCAGCAACAGCGCCTCGGGCTCGTGTACGAGCGCGCAGCCGAAGTTGAGCCTGCGTTTCATTCCCCCACTGAAGCGTTTCACGGGTTCCTTGGCGCGATCGCCGAGCCCGGTGATCTCCAGCACGGCGTCGATGCGCTGGCGCAGGCGCGCGCCGCGCACGCCGTAGGCCGCACCCCAGTAGTTGAGGTTCTCGCGCGCGGAGAGATCTTCGTACAGCGCGAGCTCCTGCGGGACGACTCCGAGCCGGGCGCGCGAGGCGCGTCCATCGGCGACGACGTCGTGTCCCAGAACGCGGATGCGACCGGCGTCGGGGCGCACCAGACCAGAGATGCAGCTGATCGTGGTCGTCTTGCCCGCGCCGTTCGGACCCAGCAGACCGAAGATCTTGCCCGGCTCGGCGCGCAGGCTGACGTTGTTCACGGCGATGATGTCGCCATACTGCTTGCGCAAGCCTTCGACTTCGATCATCGGGTCCTCCTGTGCTGGGAGCGTTCTACCATAGCACGCGCCGCACAGGGCGAAGGTTTCCGCGGAACGGTGTCGCCCGCCGCTCGAACGGTCGCTGGGAACGGTGGGGGGCATGCGTGTCATCAGCGCGCGGGAGGGCTACCAGAGCGCGTCGAGGCGGGCCATGAGGTTGGCGTAGACGTCGATACCCTTCCACAGGTTCTCCAGGCGCAAGTTCTCGTCTGGAGCGTGCTGGTTGTTGTCGTGATTGACCATCGGCACCACGATGAGCGGCACGCCGAGGACTTCGCGGAACAGGTAAAGAGGCAGGCTGCCGCCCAGCGTCGGCACGCGCACGACGGGGGTGCTGCTGGCCTCTTCGACCGCGCGCACGACGGCGCGCGACACGGGCAGGTGCAACGGGGTGCGCATGGCCGGATACCCCGAGCTCCACTGTGCGCGCACGATCTTCGCCGCCGCGCGCCGTTGCTCGACGTCGGGTGCGTCGCGCACGACCCGATAGCCCTGCTGTTCGAGGTGTGCTTCGACCCTTCGTTGCACGCGCGCGGGATCCTGATCGGGCACGAGCCGAAAGTCGAGCGAGGCAGTGGCCTCGGTGGGAATGGCGTTGCGTGACGCCGCGCCCACGGCGCCGGAGGCCAGCCCGCGCACGTTCAAAGCCGGCGCGAGGATCCGGTCCAGGATGGATTCACCCGCCGACTCGCTCTGCATCAGACCGAACTCGCGCAGCAGCTGCTCCTCGACGGCGGGCACGTCGCCGGCCGCCTGGCGCTCGTCGGGCGTGAGCGGCCGCACATCATCGTAGAAGCCGGGAACGAGCACACGCCCGTCGGGAGCGCGCATCCCTGCGACCAACGATGCCACCCGTGCCGCCGGATTTGGCGCCCAGTTGCCGTAGTGGCCGCTGTGCAGCGCGCGCAGCGGACCGTACACGGTGAGGTTGACGCCCACGACACCGCGCACGCCGAAGACCACCTGCGCGCGCCCGCTCTGGTGCACCGGTCCGTCGCAGAAGATCCAAACGTCGGCGGCCAGAAGCGCCGCATTCTGACGCAGGATCGCCTCCAGATGCGGGGAGCCCGCTTCCTCCTCACCTTCGAAGAAGAACTTCAGGTTCACGGAGGGTGTGGTTCCGGCCGCACGCAACGCGTCGAGAGCCGTCAACATGGCCACGATGGGAGACTTGTCGTCGCTGGCCGAGCGTGCGTACAGGCGCCAGCTGTTCTCGACCGCGCCCTGGAGCGCCGCGAGCGGAAGCACCGGCGCGCCGTCGTTCAAGCTCCCGGCGCGCAGCGTCGGCTTCCACGGCTCGCTCTGCCAGCGGCTCGCATCCGCCGGCTGACCGTCGTAGTGCGCGTAGAAGACGACGGTGCGCGTTGCGTTCGGAACACGCAGCTCGCCGAACACCACCGGCGGTGCGCCGTCGACCTCGAGAAGCTGCGTCGTCACACCGCGCGACTCGAGCATGACGCGCAGGCGCGCCGCATTCCGACGGATGTTGACGTCGTCGGACGCGACGTTCGGGATCTCCAGCAGCGTGACCAGCTCGTTGAGGATGCGCGCTGCGTTCTCGGCGCGATACCGACGCACCGCGTCGAGAACATCCGACCCCTCGGCATGTGTCGAGCCCGCGAGCGCTGCGAGCGCCGCAAACACGAGCGCGCACGTGGCACGCTGCCGGGTGCAGGGCATGCGATGTCGCACGACTCTCCCGTCGGTGCTGCGCGGGACGTTGGGACCACGGAGGGGGGGATTGTAGCCGACTCGCGGGCCGTACAGAAGGGCTCGGGGTCGCTCAAGCCATGACCACCGCCGGCTGCGGCTGCGTCGGCCGGGGAGGGATGACGCGCACGGGTTCCCAGCCGTTCGACTGCAAGAAGTCCTCGGCGATGTGGCGAAGCTCGTCGAAGAGCACGACGTAGAGCTCGTCGTCCTTGCGGAACGTCGTCGTGGCATCGATGGGAGCGACGCGACGCCCGCGCATCGTGGCCAAGGGCAGGAGTGCCTTGTGCTTGTTGCGCATGGCGCGGATCTCGTCGTCGTCCGACTCCAGGTCGGCGACGCGCTTCCAACGCTCCACCTGCGCCAGGCCGCGCTCGAGTCGCAGCGTCCACAGGTCGATGAAGCGCGGTTCACCGAACAGAACGCGTGCGCCCATTTGGCGCACCATGTCGGCGGTGGCCGCGGTGTGACCGCGACGCAGGGCGACCCACACCGTGGGAACCTTGAACACCTCGAGCGCGGTGCGCGCGAACAGCATGTTGACGGCCTCGTTGGGTGTGAGTGCGATGCAACCCGCGCGACTGTCGAGCTCGGCACGGGCCAGGATGGTTTCGCTCAACCCGACGCCGAAAAGCACGCGAAAGCCCTCCTGCTGCGCCTCGCTGCAGGCGCCCGGGTTCGACTCGAGCATCACGACCTCCTGATCGGCGTCGCGGAGCACACGCGCCAGGGCCCGTGCGAGGTGATTGGCCCCGATGACGAGGAAGCCGTTGTTCGACGGCCGACGGAGCTTGAGCAGCTGGGCCACCCAGCCTCCGGTGAGCCCCTGCACGAGGACGGTGATCGCAATCACCAGAAACACCATGGCGCGCAGCTCGTGACCGATCCCGAATCCGGCGCGCGTCAGCGTGTCGGCGAACAGCGAGGCGCCGGCCGCCGCGACGATGCCGCGCGGCGCCAGCCAGCACATGAACAGCTTCTCGCGCAGGTTGAGGTCGGATCCGAGCGTGCCGACGAAGACGTTCAGCGGACGCACGAGGAACATCACGGCCAGCACCGTCCACAGCCCGGGCATTCCGAGCGAACGCACCTCCTGCACGCGCACGTCGGCGGCCAGAAGCACGAAGAGCATGCCGATGAGCATGAGCGTGAGCTGTTCCTTGAACTCCATCAGATCGGGGAGCGCGCGCGTACGCACGTTGCCCACGGCCAACCCTGCGGCGGTCACCGTGACGATGCCGCTCTCGGTGAAGATGGCGTTGCTCACCTGGAACAGCGCGAAGATCATGGCCAGCGTGAAGATGTTCTCCAGCCCGTCGGGGACGATGCGCTGCCGCCGCAGCAGGAGCGCGATTCCGAAGCCGGCCCCGAAACCGAGGGCCGCACCGAAGGCCAGGCGCGCAATCAGGTCCCAAGCCGCCAGCGCGACCACCTGAGACGACGACGGGCTTGCCACCACCTGCAGCGCGACCGCGGCGAAGATCGCGCCGATGGCGTCGACGAGCACGCCCTCGGCTTCGAGCACGGTGGCCACCTGACGCTGCACACGAATGCGTCGCAGCAGCGGCGTCACGACGGTGGGGCCGGTCACGATCACCAGCGAGCCGAACAAGAAGGACGGCACCCAGCCCCATCCGAGAATCAGGTGAGCCGCGAACGTGCCCCCGAAGAGCGTCACCAGCGCACCCACCGTCACGAGCTGGCGAATGCTGCGCGCTTGCCTCTGCAGGATCCTGAAGTTGAGATGCATGCCGCCTTCGAACAGGATGACCGCGACGGCAAAGCCCACGAGCGTGTGCATGGTCTCGCCGAGGAGGCGCGGACGCACGATGTCCAGAACGTCCGGACCCAGCAGCACGCCGACGCCCAGGAGGAGGACGATTCCGGGCACGCGCAGATGGCGCGCGAGCGACTGCGCCACCACGCCCGCGGCCAGGGCGAGCGCGACCTGCAGCGCCGGGTCGTTGAAGCGCGCATGTTCCATGACGCAGGCGCCTCCGGTGGGGGACGACGTAGGGGAACCTGACTTGCGAACACGTTCCGTGCCATCAGCGCATGCACGGAGTCCGTTTCCTCCAGAGCCAGCCGCGAAATCTGCAATTGCGTCGCTTGCATCCCACGGTTTCGGCACGCTGCACACATGCTGCGCGGGAGGGAATCCCGCTTTCGCTCGGTCACGCGTGGTATATTCCAGACGCTCTCCTCGAGGCACCGCACACACATCGGCGAGCCCTCACGGGTCGCGAAGGAGGTCACAACGAAGATGACACTGCTAAGGAAGAGCGTTCTTGCGATGGCGGTTCTCGCGCTGGCGCTGCCGGTCACCGCCTTCGGCGTGCAGATCAACGAGATCCGCATCGATGATGCGGGCCCCGATGACGACGAATACATCGAGCTGAGCGGCAACCCGGGAGAGTCGCTCGACGGCCTGTACTACATCGTCATCGGAGACGGCGGCGTCAACAACGCGCTGTGCGGCAATCTCGAATTCGTCCTGGACCTCACCGGCTTTTCGATCCAGGCGGACGGGTTGCTGTCAATCGGTCAGCTGAATCCGCCTGCTCCAACGCTGACGTACGACACGACGGCCTCCCTGCAGCTCGAGAACAGCGACAACACCACGCACATGCTGGTGACCGGTTTGACGGGGAACGTGGACGACGACCTGGATACGAACGACGACGGCGTGCTCGACATCACACCGTGGTCCGGCATCGTGGACGAAGTCGGCCTGGATGAAGGCACGGTGCCCAACTGCACCTCCGACGAGTACCTGTATACGTCGACGACGGTGGGTCCGGACGGCAACTTCGTGCCGGGGCACGTGTTTCGTTGCACGAGCGGCTGGCAGATTGGCGACTTCACCGTGGGTGTCACCGATACGCCGGGTGAGCCCAACGATCCGATTTGCGCCACCGTGTCGGTGTCGCTGGAGACCTGGGGCAACGTCAAGAGCTTGTTCCGCTGAGACGCTTCGCGGATCCTGTCTGCGAATGTCGAACAGGGCCGGGCGCCGCGCTTGCGGCGCCCGGTCGTTCTTTCGGGCCCGCCGGTCGCGAGCGCTTCACGTCGCGGCGCGCCCTGCGTGCTCGTCGGTGGCGTGCAGCGCCGAGGCCGGCGACCGACGCACGATTCGACGTCCGAGAGCACGCAGATCCTCGAGGATGACGTAGCCGCACGGCACGATGACCAGCGTCACGAACGTGGCGAACATGACACCGAACGCCAGCGACGTGGCCATGGGGATGAGGAAGCGCGCTTGCATGCTACGTTCGAGCAGCAGCGGTGTGAGCCCCATGAACGTGGTCAGCGAGGTCAGAAGAATGGGCCGGAAGCGCAGCGCTCCGGCCTCGCGCACCGCCTTCTGCAAGCGGAGTCCGGAAGCCCGATTGCGATTCACGAAGTCGACGAGCACCAGGCTGTCGTTCACGACGACTCCGGTCAGCGCCACGATCCCGAACATCGTCATGATGGTGAGGTCCATGCGCATGATCATGTGCCCCCACACGGCGCCGACGAGGCCGAACGGAATGGCCGCCATGACGATCATGGGCTGCACGTACGAGCGGAAGGGAATGGCCATCAGCGCGTAGATCACCAACAGGGCGATGGCGAAGCCGCGCGCCAGCCCGCTCATGGTTTCGCGCTGCTCCTGCTGCTGGCCCTCGAGCGTGTAGCGCACGCCCGGGTGGTCGCCCAGGATCGCCGGCAGGATGTTCTCTTCGAGATCGGCGAGCACGATGTTGGCGTTGTTGCGCGTTGCGTCGACGTCTGCGGTCACGTCGACCGAGCGCCGACGGTCCGTGCGCTGGATCGACGCAAAACCACGCCCCATGCTTGCTTCAGCCACTTCGGAGAACGGCACCGCATCACCGCTCGGGGTGCGGATGCGCATCGTCTCGAGGTTGCCCAGTGACGTGCGCTCATTTTCGGGATAGCGCACCATGACACGCACCTCGTCGCGGCCGCGCTGAATGCGTTGCGCTTCTTCGCCATAGAAGGCCTGACGCACCTGGCGCGCCAGATCGGAGAGACGCAAGCCCAACGGCTCGGCGGCCGGGCGCAGCTTCAGCTGCACCTCGCGCTTGCCGGCGCGGAACGAATCCGTGATGTCGAAAACTCCGGGGTACTGTCCGAGGCGCTGCTTGAGCACGTCGGCCGCGCGGCGCAGCTGCTCGATGTCCGGGCCGGTCAGCTGTACGTGGATCGGCGAGCCGGGCGAGAAGATCGACGCGCTGTAGGACAGCTCGACCGCGTCCGGGATCGCCCCTGTGGCCTCGCGCCACAGCTGCGCGATCTCGTTGCTGGTGGTGTTGCGTTCCTCCGCCGGCTCGAGCTCGATCGTCACCTCGCCGAGATGCGAGCCGGAAAACATCACCGCACCGCCCCCCGGTCCGTTGTTCGCCTGGCCGGTGCGGAAAGGCTGCTCGCCGATCGAGGCCCAGACGTGACGAAAGACGTCGCGCTCCTCGCGCTCGGCCCGAATGCGGCGGCGCACCTCCTGGGCGCTCTCCTCGAGGCGCGCCACCGCGGCGGCGGTGACGTCTGCCGGCGTGCCTTGCGGCATCGTCAGCATGGCGGCCACGTAGTCCGCCTCGACGTTCGGGAAGAACGTGAAGCGGATCTTGTTGCCGAACACGAGCCCCGCGGTGAACAGCAGCGTGGACAGCGCGATCGCCGTGGTCAGATAGCGCCACTCCAAGGCGCGCTCGATGACCGGGCGATACACGCGCTGGACGAATTGATCCAGCCCGTCGGCGAACAAGCGCTGAAACCGCGTCCAGGCGCGCACCAGCCGCCAGCGCGACTCCGCGTTCGGCGTACCGTGAGATAGGTGGTTCGGCAGGATGAGCAGCGACTCCACCAGCGAGAACAAGAGCGTCGGGATGACGATCAACGGGATGACGCGCATGATCTTGCCCATCGTGCCCTCGACGCCCAACAGGGGTGAGAAGGCGGCCACCGTGGTCAGCACGGCGAAGATGACGGGGACGTCCACGGCGCGCGCGCCTTCGATGGCGCCGCGCAGGCGGTTGGGTTCTCGCCTTTGGTGTGTGTAGATGCTCTCACCGACGATGATGGCGTCGTCGACGACGATGCCCAACACGACGATGAACGCAAACAGCGAGATCAAGTTGACGGACACGTCGAGACTGGGCATGAGCGCAAGCGCTCCCAGGAAGGAAATCGGGATGCCCAGGCTCACCCACACGGCGAGTCGCAGGCGCAGAAAGAGCGCCAGCACCAGGAACACGAGAAAGAAACCGGTGCGTCCGTTGCGGATCAGCAGATCCAGGCGGCCGCGCAGCACGCTCGAAGCGTCGCGCCAGGTCGTGAGCACGATGCCGTCGGGCATGTGGAGCTGCGCCTCTTCCACGTAGCGCTTGATCGTTTCCGCCACTTCCAAGGCGCTTTGATTGCCCACGCGGTAGACCTGCACCACCGCGGTCGGCATGCCGTCGAAGCGTGCTTCCTGATCCGTCTCGGCGAATCCGTCCTCGATGCGCGCCACGTCGCCCAGAAGCAGCCGTGTGCCGTCCGGCCGCGTGAGGACCGGGATGCTTTCGAAGTCCGGTCGCCGGTACGCCTGTCCCTTGCTGCGCAGCAAGATCTCCCCGCCGCGCGTGCGCAACGATCCGCCGGGCAGGTCCAACGACGAGCGTCGCACCGCGTGGGCGACCTCGTCGAACGTGATGCCGTGCCGGCGCAGCGTCGCCTCGGAAACCTCGATCGAAACCTCGTAGGGGCGCGTGTTGACCAGCGTGGCGAGCGTGATCCCCGGCAGCGAGGAAATCTCGTCGCGCACCTGGGCGCCGAGGCTCTTGATCGTCGCCTCGTCGGCAGGGCCCGCGATGGCCACGTCGATCACCTGCTGCCGGTTCAGGATCTCCTGGACGACGGGCTTTTCGGTTTCCTCCGGGAACGTCACGATGGCGTCGATGCGTGCCTTGACGTCGTCGAGCACCTCGCGCGTGTCGAACCCGGGCAGCACCTCCAGCGTCACCATCCCCACGCCTTCGGAAGCCGTCGACGTCACACGCTTGATCCCTTCGAGGCCCTGCACCTGCTCTTCGATGCGCATGCAAACGGCCTCTTCGACTTCGGCGGGGGAGGCGCCCAGGTACTCGACGCTCACGCGAATCATGTCCAGCGAGATTTCGGGGAAGATCTCCTGCTTGATGCGTGTGATCGACATCAAGCCCGAGCCAACGATGACGACCATCAGCAGGTTGGCGGCCACACCGTTGTGTGCGAACCAGGAGATGACACGACTCATGGCGTCTCCTCGGACGTGCGCACACGCATGCCGTCGGTCACGGCCTCCAAGGGAGACAACAGGACGCGCTCACCCTCGGACAGCCCGGCGCGTACCACGACCTCGTCGCGTTGCGCACGCACGACCTCGATCGTGCGGAAGCGCAAGCGATCGTCCGCATCGACCACGAGAACCTGATCCCGACCACGCACGGCGGCCCGCGGCAACACGACCACGTCGCTCACGTGACGTCCCAGGATCTCGGCGTGCACGAACAGGCCGGCCGCGAGCGGAGCGTCACGCGGCTCGAGCCGGCCGTACGGATCGTCGATGCGGGCAACGACGTGCAGCATGCGGGTTCTCGGGTCGATCTCGCCCTCGCTGCGGACGATGCGTCCGCTCCAACGCTGCTGGGCTCCCGCAAACTGCGCCTGCAGCAAGACGTGCGGCGCCGTGCCCGCCCTTGCGGGATCCAGCGATGCGCGGGGGGGACCCGTTGCCTCCGAGCGCGTCGGCTGGGACCATGAAGTCTCCAGGAAAGCGAGCTCGCCGTCGGGAATCGGCAGACGCACCTCGGCGAAATCGATGGCGTAGACCTCGCCCAGCGAAGTCCCGCGCACGACGTACTGTCCGACGTCGGCGCGCTTGGCGCTGACGCGACCGGGGAAGGGGACGCGGATGCGCGTGCGTTCGAGCTCGAGTTCGGCCTGGCGCAGGGTGGCACGCGCTGCCTCCAATGTGGCTTCGGCTTCCTGCAGCTGCGGCTGCCTTGTGACCAGCGGGCTCGCCTCGCCCTCGCCGAGCTCC
>JBFJHN010000025.1:0-10889 GCA_041613275.1 Candidatus Krumholzibacteriia bacterium
CGGACGGCCGCCGGAAGGCGGCGGCCGTCCGCCTCACTCCTCGACGTCGTCTCACACCGATCCCGCCCGAGTCCCGCTCCTCAGGCTCACCGGAGCGCTCCCCAGGGCCGCTCCCCGGCTCATTTTATGCTCGGAACTGCCCGTGGGCGTTATAATTGCGGAGTATGGGCTCGCCCTCGGGGAACGGGAACACTCGCCTCCGCGCCGCGTACACATTGAGAACTGCCGGCCCGCCTGGAAGGACCCATGGAAGTCCCTGGCTTGCCATCCCCTCGCAGAGGGGGATCCTGCCGTTCTCGGCCCAGGGTGGGGGTCCGCGTACCACGCCTTCTCCGACGCATGTCGCCTCTGTGGACCGCTCTGGCCGGGAGCTTTGTTCTGGCGCTCACGCTCCTGACGGCGCCGCGCGCCGCCGAAGATCCCACGCGGGAGTCGGCCGTCCACATCGCGCGCCTGCATTATTCCGGCGGCGGCGACTGGTACTCGAATCCCAGCTCGATGCCGAACTGGATGCGCCAGTTCCAGCAGCGCACCGGCATCGTCACGCACCACGAAGAGGTCGTGGTCGTGCCCGGCGACGATTCGATCTACCGCTATCCCATCGCGTACATGAACGGTCACGGCTCGGTGAAGTTTTCCGAGGAAGAAGCCAAACACCTGCGCGAATGGATGCTGCGCGGCGGCTTCCTCTGGGCCGACGACAACTATGGGATGGACCGCACCTTCCGGCGCGAGATCAAGAAGATCTTCCCGGACCGCGCGCTCGTCGAGCTGCCGAACGACCACCCGATCTATCGCAGCTTCTACAGGCTGCCGGGTCTGCCGAAGATCCACGAGCACGACAACAAGCCGCCGCAGAGCCTGGTGATCACCGATCGCGGACGCATCGTGTTGCTGTACACGTTCGAGTCCGACATCGGCGACGGTCTGGAGGATCCAGACGTCCATAAAGATCCGCCGGAGCTGCGTGAGGCGGCGATGAAGATGGCCGTGAACATTTTGGTGTACGCGCTGACCCACTGACCGCCTATGTTCGGGGTCCGCCGAGCCCCGGACCTCCGTCCACGAGGGAGAGCCCGATGGCTGCACACGACGACGCTGGAACCCGGTTGCGTGAACGGGGTCGCTTGTTGATTGCGCTGCTGCGCCGAGGCAAGCGCGATCATCAACGCAGCATTCTGGTTTGGGGCGGCCTGCGCATTCTCGCCACGCTCGCCGTCGGCGCTCTCGTCCTGGTGATGGTGGCGGCGCTCGCACCCATCCTGCCGCGTCCGCTGGGCGTCGTGCTGGGCGTGCTGGCGTGGGCCGGCCTGGCGTTCCTGCTCTGGCGTCACTGGCTGCGGCCGTTGCGCGCCATTCCCAACCTGGCCGTCTTCTCGCGTCTGGTCGAGCAGCGGCGCGACTTCCGCGACATGCTGCGCGCAGCGCTCGAGTTCAGCGAACGCGGCGTGCCCTCGGGCGGCTCGAGCGATCTCACCGCGAGCACCGTCGACCGTGCCTACGACGAAGCGCGCAAGCTCGATCTCACCGCGTTGTTCCAGTTTCCGGACAAGCGGCGCGACGCCATGCTGGTCGTGATCAGCATCGCGTGCATCGCGGTGCTGCAGCTTCTCGCGCCCCACGCGCCGCAGCGCGCGCTGGCCAGCATGAAGTTCGCCTATCCGTCGCCGGCGTCGATCGTCTATGGCGATCTCGAGGTCGTCGGAGGCAGCTTCGAGATCTTGGCCGGCGACGACGTCGTCGTGCGCCTTCGCGACCATGGTCCGCTCGCGCCCGAGATGCTGCTGCGCTTCAACGACACGGGCGACCTGTGGAAGACACGCCGATTGGAGCCGCAAAGCGCGCGCGCACCGTGGGAGTACGAGTTCCGTTTCGAGAACGTGCGCGATCACACCCTGTACCGCTTCGAGAGCGGCAAGCGTCACACGGCGCAGTTCGACATCCAGGTGGTGCAGCGTCCGATCGTCAGCCGCTTCAGCATCAAGCTGGTGCCGCCGCCGTACACGCGACGTGAGCCGGCCGTTCTGGAAGAAGGACGCGGCGACGCCATCGCTCTCTTCGGCACCGAGATCCAGATCGAGGGCACCGCGTCGTCGCCGCTGGCCGGCGGCTGGATCGTTCCCGAGGGCGACGCCACCGGCGAGCGCACGCTGCCGCGCCCGCTCGAGATGAGCGTCGAGGGCAACGGCTTCTCCGGCGGCTTCACGCTGCGCGGCGACCTGCGCTACCACTTCAGCATCACCGACCAGCGCGGCAACCAGAACGGCGACCCGGTGACCTATCAGCTGAGCGCCATCGAGGACCGCCCGCCGTACGTCGAGCTGCGCGATCCCGAGGGCGACGCCACGATTCCCAAGTCGATGCGCGTGCCGCTCGTGATCTACGCCTCGGACGACTTCGGCGTGTCGCGCATGACGGTCGTGTACCAGCACGAACGCGAGGGCGAACCGGTCGAAGAAGGGGAGAAGCGCGCCAACCTGCGCCTGCACGGCCCGTCGGCGCTCGACCCCGACGGACAGCCTTTGGGCCGCGCGCCCGCACCCGAAGTCATCAAGACCTACGACTGGGATCTCACACCGCTCGGCCTGTACCCGGGCGACGCCGTGACGTTCTACGTCGAGGTCGAGGACAACGACGAGTTCTCCGGCCACAAGACCGCGCGCACGCCGACCTATCGCCTGCGCCTGCCATCGCTCGGCGAGCTCTACGCCGACATCCAGGATCAGGACGACAACCGCATGAGCGAGCTCGACGAGGTGCTCGAGCAGGGGCGCGAGCTGCAGCAGAAGTACGAGCAGATGGCGCGCGAGCTCAAGAAGCGCCCCGAGATGGACTGGAAGAAGGAACAGGAGATCCAGAAGGCGCTCGAGAAGCAGAAGGAGCTCGCCGATCGCGTCAGCGACCTGGCCGAGCAGCTGCAGGACGAGGTCGATCGCATGGAGCAGCAGCAGCTGGTGAACTCCGAGATCGCCGAGAAGATGGAAGAGATTCGCGAGCTCATGCAGAACATCCAGGACGACGCGCTGCGCGAGTACATGGAGCGCCTGCAGGAAGCCATGAAGCAGATCTCTCCCGAGGAGATCCAGCGCGCCATGGAGCAGATGGAGCTGTCGCAGGAGGAGTTCCTCAAGCGCCTCGAGCGCACCAAGGCGTTGCTGGAGCAGCTGGCTCGCGAGCAGAAGCTGGACTCGCTGGTCGAGCGCACCGCCGAGATCCTCGAGCGCCAGGAGGACCTGACCGACCGCACGCAGAAGCTGAACGAGAAGGCGGGCGACCCAAAGGACGGCGAGCAAGAGGATGGTGAGCAGCAAGACGGCGAGCAGAAGGATGGCGAAGAAGAAGACGGTGAGCAGCAAGACGGCAAGCAGCAGGACGGCGAACAGCAACAGAGCGAGCAGGACGCCGAGCGCTTGGCCCAGGAACAGGAGCAGCTCGCCGAACAGATGCGGCAGCTCGAAGAGGAGCTCGCCCAGCTGAACGAAGAAATGCAGAACGCCGAGCGCCAGGAGCTCAACGACGCCAACCAGCAGATGCAGGAACAGCAGCCCTCGGAGCCCATGGAGCAGGCCGGCGAGCAGCTGCAGCAACAGCAGCCCCAGCAGGCTCAGGAGAATCAGGAGGAGTCCGAGCGGCGCCTGCGCTCGCTGTACGAGCAGCTCATGCAGGCGCAGATGGCCATGTCCCAGAACATGAGCCAGGAGACCGCGATCGCCCTGTCGAAGGCCGCACGCCAGTCGCTCGACGTGTCGTTCCGCCAGGAGCATCTGTCGCGCGAAGGCGCGCCTGTGGGCGACTACGAGAGCACCGGGGACCTCGCGCGCCGCCAGAAGGGTCTGCTCGCCGCCACCGAGCGCGTGGTCGAAGGTCTCGACGAGCTGGCGAAGGAGTCCCTGCAGGTGCCGTCGCACGTCTCGGCGCTTCTGGGACAGGCCATGAACAAGATGGAGCAGGGCGTCGAGGCGTACGAGAAAGGCAACGCCCTGGCCGGGCGCATCCATGGTGAAGATTCCTATGGTGATCTCAACCGCGCCGTCATCGAGCTCAATCGCTCCGCGCGCTCGTGCTCACAGGGAAGCGGCGGAGGCCAGACCTCGCGTGAACGCATGGGACAGATGGCCGAGCGTCAGCAGCAGCTGAACGACGCCACGCAGCGTCTGCGCGACGCCCTGCAGAACCCGCAGAGCCTGTCCCCCGAGGAACGCGAAGCGATGTCGCGCCTGCTGGGCGAACAGCGCTCGATTGCGGAGGAGCTGCGCGATATCCAGCAGCAGGCGCAGGACCAGCGCGATCTCCTGGGACGCATGGACAAGCTGCTCGACGAGGTCAAAGAGGTCGTCGAAGACATGGAAAGCGAATCGCTGGGCGACGAGACCTCGCGCGTCCAGGAGCGCATCCTGTCGCGCATGCTGCAGGCGCAGCGCTCGCTGCACAAACGCGACTACAACAAGCAGCGTGAGAGCCGCAGCGTCGAAGAGGTCTACAGCGAAGGGGGCAAAGCTCTCGAGGAGAGCGAAGAGGTCAAGAAGCTGCGTCGTGACATCCTGCGCGCGCTCGAGTCCGGAACGCCCGAGGAGTACCAGGAGTTGGTGCGCCAGTACTTCCGCGCCATCGCCGAAGGCGAGGAGAAGGACGTTCCATGATCGCCGCAGGAGCTTCGAAATTCTTTGCGCGCACGGTGCGCGCCCGCACGCCGCGCAGGAGTGCCCTGTTCGCCGGCGTCGCCTGCCTTCTCGCGTGCGGCGTGACGTTCTTCGCGCGTCCACCCGCCGCGCTGGCCCAAGCGCGTGAGCTGAGCGCGCAAGAGGCCGAACGCGTGCACTATCGCGTGCTCGAGCTGCGCCGGCTCGAGCGCCAGGGCGAGCGTGCCGCCGCCATCCGCCTGGGCGAGGAGCTGCTCGAAGAGTTTCCCGATCATCCGCGCGTCGAAGAAGCCTTGTTGCACCTCTACCGCGTCGAACGCCGCGACGCCAAGCTCGTCGAGCTGCTGGAGCGGCGCATCCAGCGCAACACGCGCGACGTCGAGCTGTCCGAGGTGCGCGAGCTGGGCACCCACCTGCTGTCGATGAAGCGTCAGTCCCAGGCGCTGGCCATGCTGCAGGGCGTCATCGCGGCCAGCCCCAAGGACGAGATGCGCTACCGCGTGGCCGCCGTGCTCATGCGCAGCCACCGGCACGTCGATCTGGCCATCCAGCTCTACCGGCAGGGCCGCGAGGCCATCGGACGCGACGCGCTGTTCGCGGCCGAGCTCGCCCAGCTCGAGGAAGCTCGCGGCGACTACGGGGCTGCGATCAGCGAGTACCTGCTGCTGGTGATGGATCCCGATCGACGCAGCCGTGCGCGGCGCAAGGTCATTCGCTTGCTCGAACGCGCCGACGACACCGCAGAGGTCCTCGAACGCGTGGATCAGCTGCGCCGCCGCCACCCGCGCTCGGCAGCGGTGCAGGACATCGCCGCCACGGCGTATCTGCACGCCGGCCGGCTCGACGACGCCTTCGAGGCCGTGCGCCGGGCCGATCGTCATGCCGAGGACCAGGGCGAGCACCTGCTCGAGTTCGGGCGTTTTGCGCTGCAGACGTCGCGCGGCGCACCGGTGGATCTCGAGCGCACGCGACTCGGCGTGCGCGTCCTGCAGCGGTTGCCCAAGGAGCATCCCGAGAGCAACCTGATTCCTCAGGCCGCGCGGCTGCTGGCCGAGGGTCTGGTCACCGTGGCGCGTCAGCTCGAGGAAGGCGAGACGCGCACCGAGCTCCTGCAGGAGGCCGTCGCGTCGCTCGATATGACGTTGAAGGAGCAGCGCTTCGCGGCGCTGCAGCGCGACGCCATGGCGCTCAAGGCCATGATCCTGTTCGAAGATCTGCGGCAGCCGGAGCAGGCGCTCGAATCCTTCGAAACGCTCGTCGCCCATCAGCGCGATCAGCAGCAGTCCGATCACATGGTGCGCGTGCAGATGGGGCTGTGTTTGGCGGCTCTCGATCGCTTCGACGAAGCGCGCCGCGTGCTCGACGAAGTTGCTGACACCGGCGCCGAGCCGCCGCCCGAGCTGCAGATGCAGGACAATCGTCGCCAGCGCCGGCGCAAGATGCTGGCGCCGGAAGCCATCGGTCGCTCGCGCGCACGCTATCATCTGGCCGAGCTGGACCTGGTCGAGGGCGAGTACGATCGCGCCATCGACGCGTTTGCCGCGCTGGCGGAGGAAGCTCCCGAAGATCGCCTGGCGAACGACTGCTTGGACCTGGCGTTGCTGCTCAACGAGGCGTCGCTCGATCCGCCGGAGGTGCGCGCGAGCTACGGGGACTATCGTCGCGCGCTCCTGCGCAAGGACAACGAGGCCGCGCGCGCGGAGCTCGAAAAGCTCGTGCGCGACCACGCCGAAACCTCCCTGCATCCGATCGCTCTGTTCGAGCTCGGGCGCGTCTTCGACAGCGAGGGCAAGTTCGAGGTGGCGTTGCAGCGCTACGAAAGCGTCGTCGACACGCACGCCGAGCACCGGCTGGCGCCGCGCGCTCTCGAGGCCATCGGGGATCTGCACCTCGACCGGCTGGGCCAGCCCGAGCTGGCCGTGGCCAGCTACGAGCGCATTCTCATCGACTATCCTGACGACCTGTTCCTCGACGATGTGCGCAAGAAGCTTCTGGCAGCGCGCGATGCCTTGAAGGAGGACGACGATGCTACGCCGTGAGTTCCGGGCAACGCGCCTTCCGCGTGTGACCCGAGCGCGGGTCGGCCTCGTGGGCACGCTGCTGCTCCTGGTGACGCTGCAGGCGCCCGCGTGGGCTGGCGACTACATGCTGATCCCGATGGACCTCAGGCAGACCAACCATCTGAAGGCCTACGGTCTCGCCTACTTCATGCTGACCCAGGGCATCGAGGTCGAGTGGCTGCTCAACTACCGCGGCGGCACCTTCGTGGCGCGCCGTCATCGCGAGATGGAGCTGGAGGCGCGCGTCCGCAACGTGCTGTTCGAGAGCGTCGACTCCGCTGCGCTCGCGCGCATCAAGGCCGAAGTCGAGCGCCAGAACATGGAAGTCGTGCTGCTGGAGAAGCCGCCGAAGCTCGCCGTGTACACGCCGCCGAACGCGCAACCTTGGGACGACGCCGTGACCCTGGCGCTCGACTACGCCGAGGTACCGTTCGACAAGATCTACGACAAGGAAGTGCTGACCGGGAAGCTCGACGAGTACGACTGGCTGCACCTGCACCACGAAGACTTCACCGGCCAGTTCGGGAAGTTCTACGCCAACTATCGTTACGCCGCCTGGTACCAGCACGAGGTCGAGGTCAACGAACGACTGGCTTTGCAGCTGGGATTCGACAAGGTCTCCGAGGAGAAGAAGGCGGTCGCCAACGCCATTCGTACCTATGTCAAAGCGGGCGGGTTCCTGTTCGCCATGTGTTCCGCGACCGACACCATCGATATTTCGCTCTCGGCGGTCGGGGTCGACATCGTCGCGCGCGAGTTCGATCACGATGGCGTCACCCCGGGCGCGCAGAGCAAGCTGAAGTTCGACAACACGTTCGCCTTCGAGAACTTCCGTCTCGAGATGAACCCGCTCGTGTACGAGTTCTCGAACATCGACACCAGCGACTACGCGCGCCTGCGCGGCGCCGAGGCCGACTACTTCACCCTGTTCCAGTTCGCCGCCAAGCACGATCCCGTGCCCACGATGCTCACGCAGTGTCACGTGAACGTCATCAACGGCTTCCTGGGTCAGACGACCGGCTTCAAGCAGAGCCTGGTGAAGAAGTCCGTGGTGGTGCTCGCCAAGGTCGATGGCAGCGAGGAAGTGAAGTACCTGCACGGCAACCTCGGCCGCGGCACGTTCACCTTCTACGGCGGCCACGATCCCGAGGACTATCAGCACGCTGTGGGAGATCCACCGACCCGTCTCGAGCTGCACGTCAACTCGCCGGGGTACCGGCTCATCCTCAACAACATCCTCTTCCCCGCCGCGCGCAAGAAGGAACAGAAGACCTGAGTGCGCCATGGGGACGGTCGCCCCTGAGCAGCACCCGCGCCTCGCGTCCGGGAAACCATGTCCGGAAAAGCGCGTTCTCGAAGATTGGCGTGTGTGGAATCCGTCCAACGTCTGGAATGTCTGAGCGACGCTGCTCCGAAAATGGGAAATCGCGCCATTTCCGCGTCAGGACAGGGTTTCCGGGCCGGTCAATGTCGGACCACCCCTTGACAGTGTTTGATTGTTGCGTCGATGATCGTTGTGTCACGGGGCGTGACGAGAACTACCGAGAGCATGCCCGGAGGCGGGTCGAAGTTCATGGGAGGTGAGTTGCTCCGGCAGCGCGGAGTCTCTGCGTGTGGGGTCGGGGCAATCGATGGAGACGCAAGAGTTCCCCATATGTAAGAAGTGCGGCGACGCCAAGCTCCTGCCTTTGTCGGACTACGGGCGCGATGGAGCGCCGATCACCTACAAGGCGTGGGTGTGTGCCAATCCGACTTGTGGGTTCAATATTCGCATCGACAATGGCGAGATCAGCTTCGGCCGTCCCCTCGGTCAGTCCGCGAAGTAGCTTTCCCCCATTCGTCGTCTCTAGGCTTGTGCCCGGCGCCGTTGCGCGCCTCACGGGTCGTCGGGGCCGGTTTCGCTGTGCTTGGTCGGGTCACGGTCATCCGCACCCGTGCGCGCGTGGAGCAATCCTTCGCCTTGCGCGCCGGCGAGCGCTTGTGCACGCAGCACCGCCAGACCTCCGACCAGCAACACCGTCCCGAGCACCAGCACGACAGGCCGCAGCACGAACTCTTCCAGAGCTGCGGTCTGGGCGTCTCCGGTGATGCACAGCTCGACGTATCCGAACAAGTTGAACACGGCGTGCCCGATCCATGCCGCAGTCAACGTGCGCGACCACACGGTCAACAATCCCAGGATGATCCCGAGTACGCCAATCGGCAGCAGGATGAACGGTGCCGCGTGGGCTGCCGCGAACAGCACGCCCGTGGCGACGACGGCGGCCAGCGCGTGCACGTGACGTGCGAGCACGCCCAACAAGAGAAAGCGGAACAGGATTTCCTCACCCAGCGGAACGCAAACCACCACCGCGAAGAAGCCACCCAAGGCGGTCACGAAGTCGGTGGGCGCCAACGCTTGGAAGAGCTCGAAGTACTCCGGATCCGGTGGCGACCATGAAGCGTTGAGCGCCCCGGCCGCGTAGCACACGGGAACGGCGCCCAGCGCGGCCATCAGAACGCCCACCAGCTGGGGCGTGGACAAGCCATACAGCCATAGCTGCTCGCGCACGGGGATGCGCGCCAGACGGATGACGAACGCAACCGGCAGAAGAACGCCGAACACCGGCGCCAAGGCCAAGCCCCACGCGCCGAGCTGCGCATCGCGATTCCAGAGAATCGCGATGCAGACCTCGTAGAGAATCAAACAGCCGAAGGTGAACAGGAGAAGGGGCCCTGACCCCCAGCGTGTGAAGACGTCGACGTCGACAACCGAATCTCCGTGTTCGGGCGGCGGTGGCTCGGAAACGTGGCGTTCTGGATCCATGGCGGCAGTATCGCAGCGCATCGACGCAGGTGCAACGCGGCGCAGCCGTAGCGCGGCGCCGGCCCGCCGTACCGGTGTGTCGTGCCGCTACCCGATCGCACATCGTCTCGCCGGCCCGTTGACCGCGCGATCACGGCCTGCGTACGCTGCCCATGCTCCAGCGACGGGAAGGTCGACGTGAAGCTGGTGACCGCAGCCGAAATGCAGGAGATCGATCGGCGCACGATCGAGGGCGGCTTCGTGCCGTCGCTGGATCTGATGGAGAACGCCGGCCGCGCCGCCGCACGCGAAGCCCTCGGGATGCTGCAAGACGTGTCGGGCGCGCGCGTCGAGGTCTTGTGTGGCAAGGGGAACAACGGCGGCGACGGCTTCGTCGTTGCGCGCCATCTTGCCTCCCGGGGCGCCCGCGTGCGCGTGCACCGCACGCATCCTGCGAGCGCGTGCAGTCCGGACGCGCGCGCCAATCATGCACGGCTGTCGCGCGCGGCGGTCGAGGACGTCGAGATTCCCGAAGCGCCGGACGAAGCCTGGGCCCGCTGCCTCCGCGACGCGCACCTGTGCATCGACGCGCTCCTTGGAACGGGAGTCGAGAGACGATTGCAGGGGCGCGTGGCCCAGCTCGTCGAGCTGGTGAACGCGGCAAGGTGTCCGAAGCTTGCCCTCGACATACCGACCGGAATCGATGCAACCACGGGTGCGGTGCTGGGCGCGGCCGTGCGTGCGCGCCGGACGGTGACGTTCGGTCTACCGAAGCTCGGGCTCGTGCTGCATCCGGGTCGCGCGTACGCCGGTCGCCTGATCGTGGCCGACATCGGCTTCCCCGCCGCCATGATCGACGCCGTCGACACACCGTGGTCGTGGACCGATCGTGGCGAGGCGCGCGCGTGGCTCCCGCCGCTCGATCCCACCGCGCACAAGTACGCGCGCGGCACCGTGCTCGTCATTGCGGGCAGCCGCGCGTACCCGGGTGCTGCGGCGCTGGCCGCCGAGGCGGCGCAACGCGCGGGCGCCGGCATGGTGCATCTGGTTTCGGTCGAGTCGAACCGCACGATTCTCGAGAGTCGCTTGCGTGAGGTGATCGTGCACGCCGTGCCGGAGACCGCACTCGGAACGTGCGATCCGGCCGCGTTCGACACGCTCACGGATCTCGTGGCGCGCGCCGACGCCGTGGCGCTGGGTCCCGGCCTGGGGACGGCACCCGAAACTCTCGATGGCGTGCGTCGTTTCCTGGCCGAGCTGGACAAGCCCGCCGTGGTCGACGCCGACGGCTTGCGCGCCGTTCCGCCACCCCCGCATCGGGCGCCGCGCGTGCTCACCCCGCACGCGGGCGAGCTGGCGCGTTTGGCCGCTCGTGACGCCGCCGCGGTACGCGACGCCCGCGAC
>JBFJHN010000026.1:0-10696 GCA_041613275.1 Candidatus Krumholzibacteriia bacterium
GCCACCATCCTCAGATCCGGAAATCGTGGAACGACGGGAACAATCGGGTGACCGCCAGCATCGAGAACACGATGAGCAGGAAGCCGGCGATGGTGAAGTAGGCCATGCGCGGTCCCTGCCAGCCGCCTGCGATGCGTACGAGCAGGCAGATGGTGTAGACGGCCCACGTGAGAACGCTGAACCAGACCTTCGGGTCCTGCCAGAAAAGCGGGTACGCCTCGAGCGACATCAGAGCGCCCGCGCCGATGGCAAGCGTCAGGCAGCCCAGCCCGAACATGGCCGCGCGCCAGTTCATCCCGGAGAGCACCTCGAGCGAGGGCAGGCGCTCGTAGATGATGCCGAAGCGATGCGCGCGCAGCTCGTAGTACAGCATCAGGTACAGCAGCCCGAAGATGGCGGACACCGCGAACCCCGAGTATCCCAGCAGCACACCGGCGATGTGCAGTCCGAACAGCGGGCTTTGGAGAATGGGCTTGATCTCGATCGTGGGGTTGATGAACGCCGAAGCCACCGTCTGACAGACGAACGCGAGAGGCACGAACAGCGCACCCGTGTACGGCGTGCCCGAGCGTTTCTCCTGCACCATGTAGACGACGGCCAACGCCAACGCCAGCGCGGACAGAAGCTCGAAGCTGGTCGCGATGGGAACGCGCTGCAGCTCGACCGTGAGCAGCGCAATGTACAGCGCGTGCAGCAATACGGTGACGCCGAACGCCCGCGGCGCCAGCCGACGCGCCACCGGATCGTTGCGGAAGAAAACGAGCACGTAGGCCACGCTCACCATGCCATAGGCGATCGGCAAGAGCGTGGCGAGCAAGCGGATGGCACCCTGCATTCCGCCCCTTCGGGAAAGGCTCAATCCATTCTGGAATCTACGTTTAGACCAATTGGAACGTCAAGCGGGCGGCCCCGCCGTGTCGCGCACCAGTGCATGGTAGGCGCTGAGCGTGTCGCGCACCATGTTGCGATAGTCGTATCGCCCGGCGCCCTGCCGGGCGCGCTCGACACAGCGCGCTCGCAGGCCGGGATCGCGCAGCATGCGCACGAGCGCCCCTCCCAGGAGATCCGGGTTGCCGGGCGGCACCAGGAGACCGGTCTCACCGTCGTCCACCAGGTCCGGAACGCCGCCGGTGCGCGTCGCCACCACAGGGACGCCGAGCGTTTGCGCGTCCATGATCGACGTTCCGAGTCCTTCCACGCGTGACGGCAGGCAGAAGCAGTCGAACGCCGCCAGCATGTCCAGGACGTCGTCACGAAAGCCCATGAGCACGACGCGTTCCCGAAGCCCGAGGCGCTCCACCAGCGTCTCGATCTCGGCGCGTGCCGGCCCTTCGCCCACGACCAACAGACGCACGTCCTGGACGTGCTCGGCGACGAAACGCAACGCCTGCACCAGGTCGTGCACCGCCTTGTTCTTCGTCAGGGCGGCCACGGTGCCGACGACGGTGGCGTTCGGGGACAGCCCGAGCTCGCGCCGCACCGCAAGTCGATCGCGCCGCGCGCGCAGGATTTCGAGGTCGACGCCGCTTGGGACCAGAGCGACGCGTTCCGCGTCGACGCCACCATGGACGAGAACGTCGCGCACGCCGGACGAGATGGCCAGGAAGAGGTCGGCATTTCGATATTTCAACGCCGCTGGACCATGACGCGCCAACGGAAAGGCAACACGCCTGCTCACCACGAGTCGCGGGCGTTCCGGCGGCGTGTTCCCGGAACCCACGAGACGCGACGGCCACAACGCCAAGAACGCCGTGCTGTGCGCGTGTGAGGAGTGGCAGTGCACGATGTCGTACGTTTCGCGCCGCAGGTGACGCGCCAGGCGGGTGGCCGCGACCACGTCCATGCCATGGCGCATGCGCAGCGGCACGCTCTCGAAGCCGCGTGCGTCGTTGGACTTCAGGATGGCCGACTGGGGTGGAGCGGCGACGCGCGCGAACACGCCGTGCTCACGCAGCCCTCGAAGCAAGAGCGCAAGCTGATTCTGCCCGCCACGCCATGAAGACTCGGAATCGAGCATGAGAACGCGCAGCGGCGCGGAGTCACGCGCGTCCGGGTCCCACGAAGCGGCCTGTGGGCGTGCCGTCGTCATGCAGCGTCCTCCGTCAGCGGCGAAACCTCAAAGACGAACCGTGGGCTCCATGCGTCCGGCGTTGCGTCCGTATGCCCACGCCTTGGCGTACTTCAGCATGACTCCGTACGCCGACAGAGTGCACAGCACGAGCCCTTGAAAGCCATCGAGGATCCCGGCCTGGAGCACGTACATGCGCAAGAAGCGGAACGGCGGATGCACCAGCATGCGGAAGAACGCAAAGCGGCCCCCGCGGTTCACGAAGTCGTGCGCACCCCGCGTGGTGTACGCGCGCATCTTGCGCAGATGGTGCGCAACGTCGGCGTAGGGGTTGTGCTGCAGTCGTGACGCCAGGTGTCCCGGCTTGCTTCGGAGCACGACCTCCTCGTGCACCTCGGTCTCCTCGTAGGCGCCCGCTTGCCGGTGGAACAGGCGCAACACCTTGTCACGCTGCCACCCACAGTGGCGAATGCGCCGGCCGAGATAATCGCTCTCTCGGTGGATCCAGTATCCCTCGTGCGGTGGTGGCTCGGGCAGCGCTTCGATTTCCGCGCGCAGCGTTGGGGGCAAGATCTCGTCGGCGTCGAGGATGAGCACCCAGTCGTAGAGCACCTCGCCCAAGGCCCAGTTCTTCTGCTTGGCGGCGGACTCGTACTCGCGCTGAACCACCCGCACCGGGAAGGTGCTCGCGATCTCGAGCGTCCGGTCCGTGCTGAACGAGTCGACCAGCAGGATCTCACCGAAGCCGCGCACGGACTCGAGACATCGCGCAATGGTGCGTTGCTCGTCGAGCGTCGTGACGATGACCGAGATGCGTTGCAGGTTCATGGGCCCGCGAGCTCCTGGAGAAGTCGCAGCGGATCGCTGGAGCGCAGCAACGCGCTGCCCACGCAGATTCCATCGACCTGATTGCGCAGACGCTCGACGTCGGCCGCGCTCGTGATGCCGAAGCAGGAAAGCACCGAGCGCGTCGGGGGCACACGGGGCGCGAGGTCGAGTGTGTTCCGGATGTCGGCCGCGCCGTTCTCGGGGTTGCGGTTCGAGATGGCGATCACCGGAACGTCCGTCGCCAGGGCACGCTCGAGCTCGGCGGCGTCCTGCACGAGGACGATGCCGACCATGTGCATCGACGCAACGATGCGCAGCGCGCTTTGCAGCCGCGAATCGTCCAACAGGCTGGCGCGCAAGAAAACGCTGTCGGCGCCGGCGCGCCGCGACTCGTACAGCTGCAGCTCCTCCACGATGAAGTCGTTGCGCACGAGCGGTAGCTGCACGCCGGCCCGGTCGAGATCGATGAGGTCGTTCCGACTGCCGCCCCAATACAGCGACTCGGTTGCGACGACGAAGCCCGCCACGCCGGCCGCTTGCAGCTGCTTGGCGAGGTGGACGAGGTCGAGATCGTCGGGCAGCTCGCCCGCGTGGGGATCGCGACGTTTGAGCTCGACGAACACGGACAGGTTGGCACGCCCGGTTCCCAGCGTGTACGACAGGTTGCGCGTGCTCGGACGCACGTTGCGCAGCACCGCTTCATTGAGCTCGGCGACCTCGGCGCGCTTCTTCTGCAGGATCTCTTCGAGCATCGCGCCAGCTCCCTCGCGTGAACGATCGTCGATGACGGCGTGCGCTCGACGGAAGCGCACGGCCCACGATCATAGCGGACTGGCGGCGCAGGGGAAGCCACGCGCGGCTCTGCGGATTGCACCCCCTCTACGCCGCGATGTCCTCGCACCATCACACGGAGCGATCCGGAGCGTCGTGTCGCCTCGCCACCGTCTTGGACACGTGCCGATGCCCTCCGGCCAAGCCTGCGCGGCGGGAACGACGGTTGCAAATGCCTGCCTTCTGGGAGGAAAGCCCTCCGACTCGACGCTCCCGAACGGCTTTCGCGGCATGGCAAAGGCTTCGCAGCGCGTCACTTAGGCGCACGCGGGGGATATCGCTCAGGCCCGCCGTCGCGCGAAAGCGAGAGGCAGCAATGCGCTTGGCTTCGCTTCTCCTGCCACGCATGAACCTGAAGACGAAGTTTGCCACGCTCACCGGCGTGGTGATTCTGGCCGTCGTGGTGGTCATCACGGCGTTCCTGACGCGTCAGCAGGAAGCGACCATCCGCGCCGAGCTGGCGCGGCGCGCGATCGCGCTCACCGAAAGCCTCGCCTACAACTGCCAGCTGCCTCTGGTGACGGAGAACGCCTCGACGCTGCAGCGCCTGGGCACCGGTCTCCTGAAGGATCCGGAAGTCGCCTACGTGCAGTTCCAGAACGCTGCCGACGCCACCGTCGTGCGCGTCGGTGGCGTGGATCCCGACTCGTTGAGCATTGCGCTGGGCGACGACGCGCCGTCGCGCTTGGAGCCGACGCGCATCGTCTGGCTGCGCAGCCCGGACGGCGTACGTTACCTCGACGTGCACGTCCCGGTGACCGTGCAGGCAGCGAGCGAAGACGACATCTTGGCCGCGGCCAAAACCCTGCCCGGGCAGGAGCGCGTCGGCTCGGTCCGACTGGGGATGACGACGAAGTTCGCCGAGCAGCGCATTGCGCACACGCACAAGCTCGCGGCCATCCTGGGTGTGCTGATTGCTCTGGCTACGGGGCTCTCGGCCAGTTTCGTCATCCGCCGGATCAGCAGACCGCTCGAGCAGCTCATGGAAGGCAATCGCCGCGTCGGGCGCGGCGACTTCAGCCTGCGCATGAGCGTCGGCTCGGGCGACGAGTTCGGGCGCTTGGCCCAGAGCTGGAACCAGATGGCCGACGAGATCCAGCATTCGCGCGAGCTGGCCAACCGTTACCTCGAATCGCTGCGCGAGAACACCGAAGAGCTCGAAGAAGCCAATCGCGCCTTGAAGCGCACGAACGCGGAGATCGCCAAGGTCAGCCGCATGAAGTCAGAGTTCCTCGCGATCATGTCGCACGAGCTGCGCACCCCGCTGAACGGCATCATCGGCTTCTCCGAGGTGTTGCTGGACGAGAAGTTCGGCAAGCTGAATGCGAAGCAGAAGCGCTTCACGGAGAACACACTGAGCAGCGGTCGCCATCTCTTGCGCCTCATCAACGATCTCCTGGACCTGTCCAAGATCGAGGCGGGGCGCATGGAGGTCACCCCGGCACCGTTCGATCTGCGCTCCAGCCTCGACGAGATCCAGGAGCTCGTGCGCGGTCTCGCGGAGAAGAAGGACATCGAGGTGTGCTGCCACGACTTGCCGAGCTTCAGTCCGAACACGGATGGCAAGCTCTTCAAGCAGGTCATGTTCAACCTGTTGTCGAACGCCATCAAGTTCACGCAGGGCGGCGGACGCGTGGATGTACACGTTCGCTGTCTCGGCGGACGCGCGTTGCGCGCCGAACCCATGAGTCACGCTCTTCCCGAAGAGCGCCGCGACGACATCCCGAACGCCGAGCTCGTTCTCGTCGAAGTGCAGGACACCGGCGTCGGCATCGCGCCCGAAGATCAGAACAAGGTGTTCATGGCCTTTCAGCAGGCCGATACGTCCTACACGCGCGCTCAGGAAGGAACCGGGCTGGGGCTGGCGCTGACGCGGCGCATCGTGACGTTGCTGGGCGGCGACGTGTGGTTCACCAGTCAGGTGGGTGAGGGCACGCGCTTCGCGTTCTACATTCCATCCGACTTCAGCGACGAGGTTGTTGACCGCGTCGACGTCATCGAGTCGCGCGCCGAGCGCAAGATTGCCGAAGTGACCGGGCGCCCCGCGCCGGCGCCGCCCCCGTCCGCGTATGAAGCGACGGCGTCACCCCTGGAGAGCGAGATCCCATTCTCGGATGCGCTCTGGCCTTGGAGCGCGGGCGCGTCGCCGTCGTCCGAAGCCGCCGACGGCACACGAGAAGGTGCTGGCGCGGAGGCCGCCTCCCAAGCGGACGCCGCGACGTCGGCTGAGAGCGACGCGGAGCCGTCGCGCGGTTCGGGCACGCGTGAAAAGAGCGCTCGGCGCAAGCGTGCTGCCGCGCGAAGCTAGGAGAACGCATCATGTCCGGAAACACGAGAATGCGCGTCCTGCTCATCGACGATGATCCCGTCAATCGAGAGCTCGTACAGGCCGTTCTGGAAGGCGAGGGGTTCGACGTGCGGGTTGCTTCCGACGCGGCAGGTGGGATCGAGCGTGCGCGGCGCGAGCTGCCCGACGCCATTCTCATGGACTTGCAGATGCCCGACATGGACGGGCTCCAGGCCACACGCATTCTGCAGACCGAGCCCGACACGTCCCACATCCCGGTGATCGCCATTACCGCGCACGTGCGCCCGGATGATCAGGCGCGTTGCCTCGAAGCAGGTTGTGCGCGTCACATTGCCAAACCGGTGGACACGCGCAAGTTGTCCGACATCGTGCGCCATGTCATCGACGAAGCCGCGGAGCGCACGACGTGAGTCACCAAGCAACAGCACCCACGACACGCGCGCCGGCGCGAATCCTCGTCGTGGACGACAACCCGGTCAACTGCGAGCTTCTCGAAGCCATGCTGCTTCCGGAGGGCTACGAGGTCGAGCAGGCCCATTCTGGCGCCGAAGCCCTCTCGAGCGCTGCGCAACGACGCCCCGACATGGTCTTGCTCGACGTAAACATGCCACGCATGGACGGATTCGAGGTGGCGCGGCGGCTGCGCTCGAACGCCGCCACGCGCACGCTTCCCGTGGTCATGGTCACGGCGCTGGGGGATCTGGATCACCGCGTGCAGGGCATGGAGTCCGGTGCCGACGACTATCTGACCAAGCCCGTTTCGCAGGCCGAGCTCCTGGCGCGCGTGCAGTCGTCGCTGCGTCTGTCGTGGCTGCGCCAACAGGTGGACGAACGGCGCAAGCTGGAGCTGGTGCTGGGCGACGTGAGCGACGGCATCGTGATCGTCGACGTTCAGGGTCGCGTGGTCGAAGCCAGCCCCAGCGCTCGTCGCTTTCTGCAGTTCAACGATGGAGATGCGCGCATCGACGCGGTGTGGGGTGACCTCCAGGGACTGCCTTCCGATGTGGCGGGGGCCGTCGCTGCAGGTCGGCCGCTCGACTTCACCGTGCGCCGCGAGCAGCCACCGCTTTTCGTGCGTGTGGGCATGCGTCCCGTGCACGATCCACAGGGGAAGGCCACCGGTGCTGTGCTATCGCTGCGCGACGTCACGCGCGAGACCATGGACCACAAGATCCAGCAGGACGTTCTGTCCTTGGTGAGCCACAAGTTCCGGACGCCGCTCACGGTGGTCCACAGCTGGACGGGGGTGCTGCTGGACGAGGGTTGTGGCGCGCTTGCACCCGAGCAGCGCGGGGCGCTGCAAGCAATCGCCGCATCCACGGATCAGCTGCGTACGCTGCTGGACGGAATTCTGGCGTACGTGGAGTGGACGCAACGCGTCCAGCGTGCACAGGTAGAGCGCGTCGACATGGGTTCACTCTCGCGTGAGCTGCGTCAACGTGTTTGCTCCGAGCTGGGCGGCGAGACCAACTTCACCGTCGAACACGACGACGCCCACGTCGAGGTGGATGTCGGCTTGTTCGTCGATGCGTTGCTCGAGCTCGTGCGCAACGCGCGCAAATTCGGCGACGAGGACACCCAGGTGCGGGTCATCATGCGGCGTGACGATGAGGGCGTCCGCGTCGAAGTCATCGACGATGGACCCGGGATCCCACCCGAGCATCTCGAAAGCATCTTCCAGCGCTTCTTCCAGGTCGAAAGCGACTTCACGGGCCAGGTGCACGGCCTGGGCCTCGGGCTCTCACGCGTCCAGCGCGCCGTCGAGGCCATCGGGGCGCGCCTCGACGTGAGTAGCAAGCTCGACCAGGGGACCCATTTCAGCATTCGATTCTGAGCGCGTGTTTCGGGCGCGACGCGGTCTGTCGCGTCAGGCGTCGTGGCGCTCTTTGAGCTCGCGCAGCATGCGCACGGCCGTATTGCGGTTCGGTGTCTCGGGGCGCAGCTCGAGGAATCTCTCGAGGTGGGCGATGGCGTCGTCACGCCGCCCGACCCCGGCCAGGGCCAGAGCCAGTGTGAAGAGCTCGTCGTAGTCCTCGGGCGTGACGACGAAGATCTGCAGGACTGTACGGCGCAGGCGTTCCCACTCGCGCTGCTTGAGATAGATGAGCTTTAGATTGTTGAGCATGCGGCGAAGCACCGCCGTGTCCGGCACCTCGTCCACGCAGCGCGGATCCCAGGAATCCCAGCCCAAGGCCGCGACGCGGGCGCGACAATCCTCTTCGCTGAGGATGCGCCCGCCATGGAAGCAGTCGATCAGGATGGGCCATCCGGGCCGATTCGAGCGCAGCAGGAAGTGTCCGGGGAATGCGGTGCCGCGCAGCTCCAGTCCGAGCCGGCGTGTGACGGCCGCGTACACCACCGCCAAGGAAATCGGGATGCCGCGGCGGGAGTCGACGACGACGTTCAAGAAGCTGTTGTCCGGCGCGTAGTAGTCGTCATCGTTGCCGCGGAAGCCGAGACTCCGAAACAGGACATCGCTCGTGGCGCCGATGATCTCGGGCGCCGGTGCGTCGTTGGACAGCAGCGGTCGGACGCGATCTGCGACGCCATCGAGTTGGGTCGTGTATGACGTGATGTCGAGCTCCGGAAACTCCTGCCGCGCAAGATGCAGCGCGGCCTCTTCGAGAGAGCAGCGCAGCTGTCCGGCGACGACGACGTCTTCGAGAGGGGCGCGTTCGGCGCGAGGGTCGTCCATCTGCCAATCGTAACACGCAGGGCAGCGCGCGCTATTCGTCCTGGCCGACACGGCCGCCGGCGGCGCGAGCGGAGCCACGCATCCCTGCGGTCGAGCTGCGCAACCCGGTGCTGGAGGCGTGTCGGGCCAGGCGGCGGAAACCGAGCTCGAACAGCTCGATGGCGTCGCTCCACAGCGCTTTGCCGTAGCTGTGCAAGCACACGACGACGACCTCGCGTCCCGCGCGCGTTGCGGTTGCGACCAGCGTTTGCTGCGCCGCACGGGTGTAGCCGGGCTTTCCGCCGGTCGTGCCTTCGTACAATCGCAGCAGCTTGTTCTTGTTGTAGAACTTGCGCGTGGTGCGCGAGCTCTTCGACACGAAGACGCGCGCGCCGGTAATGCGGCGGAACTCCTCGTTGCGTATGGCGTACCGCATGATGCGTCCGAGATCGTGTGCTGTCGTGTAGTGGTCGCGGTGAGGGAGGCCGTGTGCATTGACGAAGTGCGACCCGGTGCAACCCAGCTCGCGCGCTTTGGCGTTCATGAGAACGGAGAACTTCACCTGCGATCCCGCGACATGGCGTGCGATGGCCCGCGCCGCGTCGTTTCCCGAACGCAGCATCAGCCCGTAGACCAGATCGCGCAGCGGAATCCGTTCGCCCACGCGCAAGCCGATGATCGTGGGCACGACCTTCAAGTCTGTGGCGCGCACCGTGACCATCTCGTCGAGCTTGCCGCTTTCGATGGCAACGATCGCTGTCAGGACCTTTGTCGTGCTGGCGGGATACATGCGGCGCTCGGGGTTCTTGCCGAACAGCATGCGGCCGCTTTCCGCATCGACGACCACAGCGGCGCGCGAGACGACGGCGGCATGCGTCGTCGAAATCCCAATCGATGCAAGCAGGAATACAATACCCGCGAGCGGCGCGGCTCGGCGTCGCACGATCGCCATCCCATCTCCCCGTCGTCCACGTCCCCCGGCGATTGCCGTAACGCTCACCAGCGCATCGCGCACCTTACGAACGGTTTCACACGCGCTGCAAGAAAAAGACGCGGACGAAAATCCCGCGTGTGTCGACCGTCAGGAGTCCACGCGAAAATCATCGCGGTTTCTCGGAATCCTTCAAGACATCGGGCAGTCCGGCGTCGGCGCGCCACTCGAGGAGACGCGCCTTCCACACGCGTGCCTTGTCGAGATGTGGATCGATCTCGCCATCGGGCATGAGCGTATCGAGGAGACCGGGATGCCTTTCTTGCGCCCAAACCTTGAACTCTTCCAGGCGATCGGTCGGGCGCTTCAAGCCCTCGATCGACTGGATGAGCTTTCCGGAGATGCGATCGTTCTCATCGAAGAAGTAGAAGATGAAGTAGGGCCGGGGGGCGCGTTCCACGAGGCGATACCAGTCGTTCGTTTCGCGATTCGTGAAGCGCACCGCGCCGTCGACGATGACGAAGTCCGATTGGGTCGAACGCGCGCGGAAGAACGTATCCCATTGCGCCCACGGTCCCCTGCCGCGGGGGTCGAGCGCACGTCCGTCGCCCTTCCGTTCCCCGAACCAGATGCGCGCATCGGGTGCTTGCAGCGCGTCCACGCGTTCCATGTCGCCATCGCGCACCGCCTGCCGATACTCCTTGGCGATCGAGATCCAACGATGTTCGTGCGCGCCATCCTGGGCGCGCGCCGATGACGGGACTTCGCTCGCTGCACGGGCGGAGACGCACCCTGCCAAAACGATGGCGGCCGCCACGGAGACCCCGATGGTGGTCGATCTGGCCATGCCTCGGAATACACGCACGCCTTTTGCCGAGTTCCGTACGGCCGCAAGGGGTGACCCCGCCTCCCGGCGTGCTAGGCTTCCGGCACCCGTTTCGTCACCCAGCCGCTCGCGCCTCCCTCCGCGTGAATCTCGTATCCGATCTGACGTCGTGTCCAGTCTCGCTGGGGACGTCAACGTGCCGTCTCAAGGAGCTGCTCGGGGGTACCGAC
>JBFJHN010000027.1:0-10256 GCA_041613275.1 Candidatus Krumholzibacteriia bacterium
CGCGACCACGATGATGTCGTGATCGAGAGCGGACTGCCGCCAATCCGCGAGGTGCGCGAAGCCGTCGAGCGCGCCGGCGGGATCGGCGACTTCGACGTCGTATCCTTGAGAGCTCAGAAAACGCACGAACCACTGGCCCATGCGGCCACGTCCACCGATCACCAGAACACGGCGGCCGCCGCCCGCACCGTACGCCGCCACGCGATCCTGCTCCTGCACCGTCAGCGACGACTCCACCAGGAGGAGCAGCAGCTTCTCGGCCAAGCCCGTGGCCACGCCGCGGGCGCGCGCCTCGTCGTGGGCGCGGCGCATGACCTCGCTCTCCTGAGCGTAGTCGCGCACGGGAACGCCGGCTTCGCGTTTGACCCGACCGATCTCCGAGGACAGCTGCTGCCGGCGCGCAACGATGTCGAGCAGTTGCCTGTCGAGATCCGCCAGCTGCGATCGCAAACGCTCCAGGCTCATCCTGCGCTCCACGAAGTCGAGATGAAGGGGGGAATCGGCGCCGCCATTGTACACGAGGGCCCGGCCCGCAAACCGTTTCTCTGCATTGTCGGCACGGCGGAAGCCTCCTATACTTGCAAACCCTGCTTCGGTGTCTTTGTGCTTCCGATTTGCTGGCTCCGACACATCGAGGCGACGATGGCAGTGGGCATCTTCCGACGGCCACGCATCGAGGGAGGTCAGGATGCCGGTTCACGATCTGAACGCAAGATCCCACCAAGGCGCGTCGTGCGCGCGCACCCCTCTGATCCTTGTGCTCGTGGCCACATGCATGGCGCCGCTTGGGTGCGGCGACTCGAGCGAGCCCGAGCCCGTCATCCGTCCCGTGCGCTACCTGCCGGTGTACGCGTCGGGCGGCATGCGCATGCGCAGCTTCTCGGGCGTCGCGAAGTCGAGCGAGCAGGCGTCGCTGAGCTTCAAAGTGGCCGGGACGATCCAGGAGCTGCCGGCTCGCGTCGGCAACCAGGTGAAGGCCGGGCAGCTCGTGGCCGCGCTCGATCCCACGGATTTCGAGCTGCAGGTCGAAGAAGCCCGCGCCGGCCTGGAGCGCGCGCAGGCCGAGGCGCGCAAGGCCGAAGCCGACTACAAACGCATGCAGGCGCTGTACGAGAACCGTAACGCCTCGCGCAACGACCTCGATGCCGCGCGCACCGGATTCGAATCGTCGCAAGCGGCAGTGACCGGGGCGCAGAAACAGCTGGAGCTGGCCACGCGCCAGCGCGGCTACGCGCGCCTCAACGCACCCGTGGCCGGCGCGATCGCGCGCGTTCCGGTGTCGCTCAACGAGAACGTCAGCGCCGGTCAAACCATCGCCGTGCTGGAATCGGGCTCGCACCCCGAGGTCGAGGTGGGAATTCCAGGTGTGCTGATCGCCGACGTCCGCGAGGGCGAGAAGGTGAAGGTGAAGTTCGACGCGTTGCCCGGGCGCGAGTTCGATGCGACGATCACGGAGGTCGGCGTGTCGTCGAATACGAGCGGTGCAACGTTCCCCGTGACCGTACAGCTGGATGTGGCGGACGCGAGCGTGCGCTCGGGAATGGCCGCCGAGGTGACGTTTCCGTTCGCCTCGGGCGACGGGCCGGCGCGCTTCTACGTGCCGCCGGTTGCCGTCGGAGAGGACCGCTCGGGACGGTTCGTGTTCGTCGTCGAGCCGCAGGGCTCGGATGCCGAACTGGCCACCGCACGACGCCGCGACGTGCAGGTCGGCGCGCTGACCCAGGAAGGCCTCGAGATCCTCGAAGGCCTGCGCGACGGGGAGCTTCTCGTGACCGCGGGCGTCAGCCGGATTGCCGACGGCCAGAGCGTTCGCCTGCTCGAAGAGCATCGCGAGGCGCGCTGACCGGACCGTGATGCAGCCTGGGAGCGTAGACCGCCGGCTCAGCCGGCGGCTTTTCTGGGGGCGGGGCCGGCGTCGGTGTCCGGTCCGAGAACACGCAAATCCGAATCCTCGAGAGTCTCGAGGTGTCGCAGGCGGCCGTCCGGCTCGATCTGCAGCAGGATGTCGCAGCTCTTCAGCGTGCCCAAGCGATGCGCCACCATGAACGTCGTGCGACCGTGCATCAGGCGTTCCATCGCCTCCATGATGCCGGCCTCGGTTCCAACGTCGACCGAGCTGGTGGGCTCGTCCAGGAGAAGAACGGGTGCGTCCGTGAGAAAAGCTCGGGCCAAGGCGATGCGCTGGCGCTCGCCGCCCGACAATCGCATGCCGCGCTCGTGAATCGGCGTGTCGTAGCCGTCCGGCAGCTCGGTGATGAACGCGTGTGCGTTCGCGGCGCGCGCCGCGGCAACGACATCGTCTGCGGTTGCGTTGGGACGCGCGTAGGCGATGTTCTCGCCCACCGTGGTCGAGAACAGCACCGGATCTTGTAACACGATCGCGAACTGATTACGCAGGTCCGCAACGGCACAGTGGCGCAGATCCACGCCGTCGAGAAGGATCTCCCCCTCCTCGGGATCGAAGAAGCGCGTCAGCAGATGCAACAGCGTGCTCTTCCCCGAACCCGTGCGCCCGACGATGCCCACGCGCTGACCCGGTGCCACGGCGAACGAAACGCCGTTCAAGACCGGCGGTTCGTCGTCGTAGCCGAACGTCACTTCGCGGAAGACGACGGCGCCCCGGGCGCGCTCGATCCGCACCGGTTCGTCGGCTTCCGGCACGTCTGGAAGCTCGTCGAGCAAGGCAAAGGCGCGCTCGGCGCTTGCCAAGTGGTTCTGCAGGCTTGCCACCTTCCTGCTGATCGTCTTCATGGGGTCGTAGAGCTGCGCGAGGTAGCTCATGACCAGGAGCAGATCCCCGAGCGACAGCACGCCGTCGATGACGTGGCGTGTTCCGAGAAAGAGGATCGCGGCGGTGCCCAGCGCCGTGGTCACACCGACGAGAAGATCCAGGGCGGCCTGGCTGGCGGCGAGCCGCACCTGCTGGCGCATGCCGGCTTCGGAGGTGGCCGTGAAGCGATTCTGCTCGCGGTCTTCTTGACCGAACGCTTTGACGACGCGCAGCGAGGTGAGCACTTCCTGGACGATGGACAGCGCGCGGGATTCGAGCCGTTTGGCGGCGCGCGCCCGCTGCCGCAGCCGGACGCGGTAGTAGCGCGACGCGAGAAACAGAATCGGTGCCACGCCGCACGCCACCATCGCCAGCTGCCAGTCGAGTCGCACGACGATGTACAGCATCGACACGATCGTCGCGGTCGCGGTCACGAAGGGGATGACGCCGTCGACGGCGACGTAGTGCACCGATGGAGCGTCGCGTTGGATGCGGTACGCCGCGTCGGCGGCGCCCTTCTTCTCGTGATACACCGGGGACAACCGTTGCACGTGTCGGAACAGGCGCGCGCGAAAGTCGAGCACCATGCGCTCGGAAGTCCACGTACGCAGCACCGTGGCGCCCAGCTGGCGCAGCTGCATCAGCAGCGCCACGAGCACGACGAACGCTGCCGCAACGACGAGGAGCGCCGCGGGAGACGACGTCCACGCTGCGGGAAGGACGCGCGTTGCGATGTCCGGCAGCGGCTCCGAGCCCAGAACGTTGTCGACGACGATCTTGAGCGGCAGGGGCACGAGAAGCGACAGAGGCGTCTGCAGCAGTCCCAGCACGAACAGGCCGACGATGTGCAGCCAGAACGGACGCGCTTGCCGGAGCAGCCGGCGATACAGCGCGCCGTCGTTCAGGCGGTGGCGCGGCTTGTGTTCGAGGTCCTCGACGTTCATCCCACCACCACCCCGTCGGCGCCTTGCGTGCTCTCGGCCGGCGCCGAAGAAGGTGGATGGTCGCCGTCGGACTGGGCGGCTGGAAGCGCGTCCAACAGCACCTGCTGCGCGCGCGCGGCGTCGCGCGCGGCGGCGTAGCCCACGTACACCGTCGGCAGCGCCAGAAGGACCGCCGCGAACCACGCGCCATCGGTTGCCGCAGCGACAGTCAGCGTCGCGCCGATCCCAACGAGAGCGATCACGCGCGTCGAAACGTGCGGCCACACGCGGAAGCGCAGCATCTGCTTGCCCGAGCCGTGCTCCTCCACGGCGAAGCGCAGTCGCGCCGTGCCCCACAAGCCGCCGCGCACGCCGACGTCCCAGGGATCGAACGTGCTGCCGCGCTGGTGCACCGCGCCGCGCACGCCGAGTGCCTCGCACAGCGCGGTCAGCCGCTCGGCCGGCGCCTTCCAGGTCTCGCGCCATGCCGAACGCGTCACGCGCAGGCGCCAGCACGCGTTGCCGACACCCCGGCGGCGCCACGGAGTCAAGCCGTGCTGCACGCGTCCGATCAGACGCGCCATCGGCTGCATCAAGTGCATGAAGGCGGTCAACCCGAACAACCGCAGACGATGGACCGACCCCGTGGATGCGCTGGTGAACCGCGCCCGACGGGCGCTCACCCACGCCTGCGCGAGCGGCAGAACGAGCGCCACCACGAACAACGGGAGGCAGAGCTGCAACGGCGACCAGAACGCGCCGCACAGCGAGAGAAGCCCTAGAATCCCGATGACGAAGAACCACTCCGGCATGAGCGGCAGCTGCCACCAGGCGCTGGCCTGACGTTCGTACAACGATTGGAACGGCGCGCTGCCCCAGACGCCGCCGTAGATGCGCCCTCCGAGCGACGCGAGCGATCGGGTGAAACCTCGACCGTACAGGCGCCCTTGCCAAGCGACGTGACCGCTCGGGTTGTAGCGCTCCGGCCACTTGCGTTCGAGCAGCGCTTCGGCCTTGCCGTAGCCCTTTTGCTGCTTCCAGTACATGCGCACCGAGTTGCGCCGATGATGCCAGACGACCGCCGCATGTGCGAAGCCGATGGTTCCACCGTTCGCCTGCAAGCGCCAGCACAGGTCGACGTCGTCGCCCGCGGCGCGATACACGGGATCGAAGCCTTCGATGGCCTCGAGCGCCGGTTTGCGGAACGCCATGTTGCATCCCGGGATGTGCTCGGCCTCGCGGTCCGACAGGAGCACCTGCACGGGTCCGCCCGGAGCGTTGGCGACGCAGTCGGCGATCCATCCGTCGCCGGGCGGCGGCAGGTTCGGTCCTCCCACGCCCACCCAGTCGGTGCGTTCGAACTCCAGCGCCAGGTAGCGTAACCAGTGCGGATCGGGATAGGCGTCGTCGTCGATGTAGGCAACGATCTCGCCCGTGGCGGCCTGGAAACCCGTGTTGCGCGCGTTGCTCAGTCCGCGGTTCTCGGTGCTGATCAGATGGACGTCGTACTCCGAGACGATCTCGGCCGTGCGGTCGGTCGAGCCGTCGTTCACCACGATCACTTCGAAGTCCGGGTAGTCGAGCTTCGAGAGACCCTCCATCGTGTCGCGAATCGTCGGCTCGCCGTTCAAGCTACACACGACCACCGACACGCGCGGCCAACGCGCGTCGCGGGCAAAGGGGACCTCGGCATACGCCTCGCGCACGGCGTCGAGCGCCGGCTTGGGCGTGCGATCGCGGCGCGTCAGTCCGAAGTCCCAGTCGTCGATGTCGAGTCCGCCGCAGTACCACTCGTCCGTCCATGCAAACGCGAACGTACCGCAGCATCCGGCCTCGAACGCGGTACGGATCTGCCAGCGCATGACCTCGGCCTGCTTGTCCTCGCCGTGGCTGCGGCTGTCCAGCCCGATCTCCGCCATCACCAGCGGCCGGTCGTCACAGAGGTTCTGCAGTCGCGCCAGGTACGCCGCGAGCCGTTCGCGTTCTTCGAGGTAGACGTTGAAGCACACGAAGTCCAGAAACGGCATGCGCAAGTACTCGGTGGTCGGGAAGTTGACGTAGGTGACGAGCCCCGCGGGATCTTCGCGCTTGATGACACGGTAGAGCCGGTGCACGAAGCGCTCGATGCGATGCGCACCGTGCCAGCGCACCACGCTCGCAGGGATCTCGTTGGCGATGGAGTAGCACAGGATGGCGGGGTGCCCGCCCAAAGAGCGCACGGCGTCGCGCACCTCCCGCACGATGCGGCGCTGCAGCGCACCGTCGTCGAGGAAGGTGACGAACTGCTCCCACCACAGGCCCACCATCACGCGCACGCCGTGCTCGGCGGCGATGTCGAGCAGCCAGCGCGGCGGCAGCGTGTACGTGCGCACGGCGTTTACGCCCAGACGCGCCATGGCGGCGAAGTCGGTGCGCACGGTCTCGCGTGGGGGGAACTGGTTTCCGTCTTCGTCCGGTCGAAACGTGCCGTACGTGACGCCGCGCACCCACAGCTTGTCGTCGCCGGCGAACAGGAACTTGCCGCGCACTTCCGGGCGCACGAGCGCCGGAGGCTTCGGCCCGGACGGCGCGACCGGCTGCTGGATGGAGTTGTCCAACGGAATCATCGTTCGCCCCGTCTCAGGGGTTGCCTCCTGGGCGCTGCGTGTGTGCGGGGCGCGAGCTCTTGCGTGCGTGGTGCCACGACCAAGCGGTCTCGACGATCTGCTCCAGCCGCGAAAGCCGCGGCGTCCACTCGAGAACGCTGCGAGCCTCGCTCGGGTCGGCCACCAGAATCGGCGGATCGCCGGCGCGTCTTGCGGTCTCGCGCGCCGGCACCGGACGATCGGCACAGCGCTCGACGGCGGCGATGACGTCACGCACCGAGCTTCCTCTTCCGGTGCCGAGGTTGAGCGCGACGCTGTCGCCATCGTTCAACAGATGTTCCAGCGCGCGCACGTGTGCCTCCGCCAGATCGGTGACGTGGATGTAGTCGCGAATCGCGGTGCCATCCGGCGTCGGATAGTCGGTGCCGTAGATGTCCACGTGCTCGCGTTCCCCCAAGGCCGCCTGCATGACCAGTGGGATCAGGTGCGTCTCGGGATCGTGTCTCTCGCCCAGCTCGCCGTCGGGATCGGCGCCCGCCGCGTTGAAGTAGCGTAGCGCCGCCCAGCGCAGCCCGTGCGCCGTACCCAGCCAATGCAGCGCGCGTTCGACGAAGAGCTTCGACTCCCCATACGGGTTCACCGGGCGCAGCGCCTGGTCCTCTCGAATGGGAATCACCTCTGGCAGCCCGTATACCGCGCAGGTCGAGGAAAACACCACGTGGCGTACGCCAGCCTCGAGCGCCGCCTGTAGCAGGTGCAACGTGTTGACGACGTTGTTCTGAAAGTACTTCTCCGGCCGCTGCACCGATTCGCCCACGTAGGCGAAGGCCGCGAAGTGCACCATCGACTCGATGCGATGCTCGCGTAGCGTGCTGCGCACGCGATCGGCGTCGGCGATGTCGCCTTCGACGAACGGGCCCCAGCGCACCGCATCGCGGTGCCCGTATACCAGGTTGTCCAGCGTCACCGGCGTGAACCCGTGCGCGGCGAGCACCTTGCACGTGTGGCTGCCGATGTAGCCGGCGCCTCCGGTCACGAGTACCGTTTTCTTCATCCCTCGCCCTCGGCCGTCAAGCCACGTCGCGTTGGCTGCTCCCGTTTACCAGCTTCGAGACCTTGCGCGCCGAGCGGCTGAGCAAGGCGTCGAAGTACTCGATCGTGTGCAGGAGCCCGTCCTCCAGCCGGGTGCTGGGCTCCCAGCCCAGGACCTCGCGCGCCCGCGAGATGTCCGGCTGGCGCTGGCGTGGATCGTCGCTCGGAAGGCGCTCGAACACAAGTCGAGATCGCGAGCCGGTCAGACGAATGATGGTGCGCGCCAGCTGCCGAACCGTGATCTCCTGCGGATTCCCCAGGTTCACGGGCCCCACGACGTCGTCCGGCGAGTCCATCAGACGCACGAAGCCGTCGATGAGATCGTCCACGTAGCAGAACGAGCGCGTCTGCTTGCCCTCGCCGTAGATCGTGATCGGCTCGCCCTGGAGCGCCTGGACGATGAAGTTGGACACCACCCTACCGTCGGCCGGATTCATGCGCGGGCCGTAGGTGTTGAAGATACGCGCCACCTTGATACGCATCTTGTGGACGCGCCAGTAGTCGAAGAACAACGTCTCGGCGCAGCGCTTGCCTTCGTCGTAGCACGAACGGGTGCCGTTGGGGTTGACGTGTCCCCAATAATCCTCGCGCTGAGGATGCACGTGCGGGTCGCCGTACACCTCACTCGTCGACGCCTGGAAGACCTTGGCCTTGTTGCGCTTGGCCAGACCCAGGATGTTCAGCGAGCCCTGCACGTTCGTCTTGATGGTTTGCACGGGATCGCTCTGGTAGTGCGGCGGCGAAGCCGGGCACGCCAAGTTGAAGATCTCATCGACTTCGACGTACAGCGGAAAGTTCACGTCGTGTCGAATGAGCTCGAAGCGATGATCGTCGAGAAGCGCACGCAGATTGTCTTTGCTGCCGGTATAGAAGTTGTCGACGCAGATGACGCTGCAGCCTGCGTCGATCAAACGTTGACAGAGATGTGATCCGAGAAAACCCGCCCCGCCCGTGACCAGAACACGCCTGGGGTGCAGTCCGTTCATGAGTTCGATCCCGCGCAGTGACCACGAAGGAAGTGGCCGACCCTAGAGAACGTTCCGGGCCGAGCGCAGTGGAGCGCTCTCGAGAATCCCTCGGACACAAGATCGCCGAGCCCAGCACGCGGGCTGTCACGAACAAGCGGGGGGCGCTCTGCGGGATCGATGCATCCCCGCACGCACAAGCAACGGGGACGCCACGCTCGGAAACCGGAAACACGAGTTTCAGCGTGCGCTCATTCTACCTGAACAGGATGTGAAAATCTCGACCGCGGCGGTGGCATGCGGGAAGCACGCGCTTCGGAGCGTGCGTGCGAGGCCGAACCGTGAGCGGAACGTCGCGGGGCGACGGAGACACTGGGGCTTTTGGCCGCGCGTGGGTGAATTTCCCCGGCCCTTGCGTGTGTAAAGCTGGCGTCGCCGCGCGCAAGGGAGGCGTGCGCGTGTGGTGCGCGACGATCAGGAGCCGTTGTTTCGCGCCGCGTAGGCTTTGATGGCGGCTTCCAGGATGCGATGGGCCTCGGGCGCGCCGCGGAACCCTTGGGTTTCGATGATGCCGGCACCTTTGTAGTGCGCGAACCAGGTCTCGACGATCTGCGTGACGCCCGGGAAGACGCGTCGAAGCTCGTCGAGATCCTTCACCTCGGCCAGCGCAGTGCCTTCGAGGACGGCGATGAGCTTGTCGTCGCGCTCTCCGCCGTCGAGCATCCCCAGGACACCGATGACGCGCGCTTGCACCACCGAGCCGCGCGGCACGCTGGGCCCCAGAACGAGCACGTCGAGCGGATCGCCGTCGCCACCCTGCTCTTCGGGAAGCAGCGTGCGGGGAATCATGCCGTAGTTGCCGGGATAGCCCAGGTAGCGCACCCTGCGCGGCACGCCGTTGCGAATCTCCCAGCGCAGCGCACCGTCCGCCTTGTCGACCTCCCACTTGTCGACGCTGCCCGCGGGGATCTCCACGACCACGTGGACAAGGCCTTCTCCGGCCCGCGGCGCAATTCCGCTCAGGAAGCTGTTGGGCCCGACCAGCGTGAAGGCATCCGGAGCCCGCAGCTCCCGGACCGACGTCGACTCGACGTCGCGGGTGCCGGTCACCCCCTCGAGGACGCTGTTGCCCTGCGTGGCGCCGGCGGGCGACACGGACGGGGCGTCCACCGCGGTCGACATGCGGACGGCAGCGACGGCTCCAGCTAGCACGAACGCGCACAGGGTGTAGACGAGAATCGACCTGGACTGCACGTGGACTCCAAGGGTGGAGAGGGGAACGCCGCGCCGTCGGGCGTGTCGAGAGATCGAAGGAGCCGACCGCAAAACGGTCGAGGAGCGCCGCACGAGGACGCGCCGTTTCCATTATCTCACGAATCGGTTCGTCTTGCGACTTCGCCGTGTCTTGGCGGCTCAGTCGGACACACGTCGGGGAATCCTGGGGAACCGTGGCGGAGCATCGGACACGGCGTGGCGGCGGCGTGTCGACGCGAGGCGCGTGTATGGGCCACGCGGCTCAGGTGCGTCGCGACCCGTTGCCGTTCTTGCGGCGGGGCGCCGCGCCGCGCTCGGCCTCCGCGCCCGCTTGCGCCGGGCGCTCGTACTCGAACTTTTCCAGGATGGACTCGGCACCGTCGATGTCCGTGCCCAGGAAGCCCGCCGCTCCCTCGAGATCGACCTTGCCGCTTCCAAAGGCGCTGGCCACCAGTCGGACGAAGCGCTCCGGCAGGAGCGAAGCCTCGGAACGCGTCCGCGGCTCGGAACGCAGCTCGTCCGCCAGTCTCGCGTCCGACCGCAGCAGCGTGTTCAAGCCTGCCGCATCGATCCATCCCAGCGTGAGCAAGCGCCACAGAACTTGCTCAGGATCGAGCTCGAAGTAGACGCGCAGCTGGTGCACGAGCTCGGCCTGCAGCGCTTCGCC
>JBFJHN010000028.1:0-10167 GCA_041613275.1 Candidatus Krumholzibacteriia bacterium
GCCATGGGAACGCGCGATCCGTCGCCGACGAGGACGGCGGGGATGCGGCTCTCGAGAGCGACGACGAGCTCGGTTGCAGGCGACTCGAGCTGCGCCAAGCCGGAAACCAGCGGCAAGTCGGCATCGTCCTCGGGCGTCACCGACACGGCGGTTCCCAAATTCTCGTCGCTCGCGTCGATCGCCTCGACCACGAGCTCGAAGAACGACGCCGGGGCGGTGGCCTCGAGATCGATCTCCACGCTCACCGAGGCCGTTTCACCGGGCTCGAGGACGAGATCGGGCACCGCGACGTCCAGGTCGCCGGAGGCCGGGATCTGCGTCACGCGAGCGAGCTCCTGCGCTCCGCGCAGCAGTCGTACCTGGTCGAGGTAGACGTCGCTCGAGAGCGTGCGACGCGCCTCGTCGCGACAGCGGATCCGGAACGACTGCACGCGCACGCGTCCCGCCCCGGCGCTGTCGGGATGGCGCAGATCGGCGATCAACGCAATCGTGCGCGTCGAGCCGATTGCGAGCTCTCCCGGAAGCGACGGTGTCCCGCGCGTGCGCAGGCCGCTCGCCGGGGACTCGAGCGAGATCGTCCCACCCCGAAGCGGAGCGCTCGTGTAGGCGACGGGAACGGCAGCGTTCGTGTTCACGTCGCGCGCATCCAGCATGGCGGGATCGCTGAGCTGCAGGCGGACGTCGCCCAGAGGCGCACCGTCCGCGACATCGCCGACGAGGGTGAGATTCGTGTTGGCGTTCACCACCACCGTCACGGGCAACGCGAAGTTCAGCATGAGCGTGTTGTTGGGCGTGGACGCGACCGTGTGGTCTTCGAAGACGAGGAGCCCGCTCTTGACGCGTACGCGCTCGAAGAAGCGTGACGGATCGCTGAGAGGCTGGTCGTTGATGTCCAGGACGCTGAACTCCAGCGCGCTCAGCACGACGTCGGATGTGAGGTCCGCCACCCCGGGGTTGCGAAGCGTCAGGTCGAGCAGAAGCACGTCCGTCTGTCCGTAGCCGACCCGCGCGGGCGTCATCGGATTGGCGGCCACCTCGAGCTGCGTGGGGGCCGCTCGGATTTGCCCGGTGCCTGACTGCAGCGGGAAGCTGCCTTGTTCGAGCACGACGGTCACGGGCTGCCCGCTCACGGCGTCAAAAGCGCTCAGCCAGCTGCTGTCGAGGAACGAGATGCGGAACTGCGACTGCTGCGTCGTGGAAGAAACGTCACAACGCAGGCTCACCGTCACCGGTTCGTTCGGCGTGATCAAGACGGGGGTGGCGAGCGTGAGCAGGACCTCGTCGCCGCTCATGGGAAGCGCGGAGTCCTCGACGTACGTCAGGCTGCCTTCGCTCACGGCGATGCGCGAAAGCACCTCGGAAGGGACGAGCCCGGCACCGGCGTCGTCTTCCACGCGCAAACGCATCTGCGTCAGCGCGATCTCCGAGGTGCTCGCGCCGCCCGGGTTGGTCAGAGTCAGGCTCACCGGAACGACGTTGGTCTCGCCGCGTAGCACCGAGAATGGCATCGTGCCGACCGGCTGAACGCGCAACGAATCCGCGGGCTGCAGGATCTCGTGTCCGTTGGACAGCGTGTGCAACGAGCGTCGGGGCAGCAGCGTGACGTCGCCCGTGCCCTCGGCGCTGCCCGAAAAGCGCAGCGTGCCCACCGCGTTCGCCGCATAGGTCCATCGGAACGTCGTGGTCGTGGACGGCGCCAGATCGGTCATTGCGGGCGTGGGGCCCGAGACGACCGTGGCGCCTCCAGCACCGATCACGAGTGGCGCGGTGGGGGTGACATCGCGGATGGTCTCCGTGCCCACATTGCGCACCGTCATCTCGACGTCGAGAGACTGGCCGACCACGCTGCGATCCTGGAGCACCGAAAGCGTCGACAGAAGAGGAGCCGAGCTCAGAAGAAGAGCCTCGGGATTGATGATGTTCTGATCGAGCGGACCGTCGTTGCCGGAGATCGTCTGCACGCCTCCCAACGGCAGGGCGAGCTGCAAGCTGGTCGAGTCTCCCGGTGTCGCCGACACGGTGACGCCGACGAACAAGCGCATCCCGCCCGTAGTCAGGCTCTCGTTCAGCTGCGGGCTCTTCCACGTGGAGCCCACGAGCACGAGCGGACCGATCTCCGTGTCGTCGCCGCTTCCGGGCGTGAAGAGGCCGTCACCGCCGTCGCGCCACAGGCGCATGTCGTCCACGTCGGGTCCGGCGGCGGTTCCCACGTTCTGCAGCGTCACGCCCTGCAACACGTCGTCTGCGTAGCCGTTGGTCGGCAGGGTGACGTCCAAGGCCAGCACGGGTCCGTCGCCCGGACCGAGCGTGACGCCCGGTGCCCCATGGTTCTGGACCTGAGCGGCGACCATGCCGTCAACCGTCCAGCGCGCGCCGGAATCCAAGGGCCACGTGGCGATGACCGCGGTGGCGTCCGCGAACCCGAGGTCCAGCGGGTCGGCCACCTGGACGCCCAGCATGTCGCCGTCGGCGGCGCGATCGATCGACACGTCGGCGCTCACGAACAGGTGCCGTGTTGCGCCGGCCGGCACGTCCCACGCGAAGGCGTCGAACGACGCGCGTCCCTGCGAGAAGAAGCTGCTCGCGATCACGGGATCGACGCTGGCGCCATCGAACGTGCCGTCGCCGTCACCATCGGCGTGCAGGCGCAGAACTTCGAACTCGAGGTCACGCTCCGCTGCGCTGCCCCCGTTCGGAGTCGAGGTGGCGTTGTCCACCGTCAACGAGACGAGCCGCTTGTTCGTGGTGTAGCTGTTCGTCGTCACGATGTGCAGCAGGGCCGCCTCGGCCGCGCCCGGCATGACGCTGCCGGACGGGAGCGCGCCGGCATTGAGCGTGACGCGATCACTGGTGCTGATGGAGAGCTCGAAGCGGTTGGACACCGCCGTATCCAGCGGACCATCGTTGGTGCTCGCCATGCCGATCGCCACGTCGGTGTCGTTTGCCAATCCGAGGCGGATCGTGCGCCCAATGACCGCATCCGGACCCAAGTCGACGCTCACGAACACACGCGTCCCGCCGACTGGGACGGGCAACGCCAGCCCGGTGAGCTCCCAGCGGTTGCCGGTGAACACCAGGCCGCCCAAGCGCGCGTCCGAAGCCGGGTCGAAGATCCCGTCCCCGCCATCGCTCCAGGCCTCGAGACCCGAAACGTCGGACGTGCTCGACGCCGAACCGAAGTTGACGATGTTGAGCTTCTGGAGCTGGTCGGCCACGTAGCCGTTCGCAGGCACTGTAATGTCCAGGGCCAGGTTGCGCGCCGATCCGGAGAAGATGTTCTGCGACGCAACGTCGTGCACCTGGATCTGGGCCGAAGACATGCCGTCGACCGTGAAGGCGCCAGAGGGCGCGAGCGGCCACGCGGCGCTCTGCACCGTCGACGAGCTCATCACCACGTCGGTTGGAGACTCGACGCTCAAGTCGAGCACGTCGCTGTCGCGGGCGCCGAGGGTCGCCGCACCCCACACTTCGAGACGCACGCTGTCGTTGGGAGCCACGGCCAGATCCAAGCCCGGGAAGCTCGCACGCCCGCCGGTGAAGCTGCTCGAGGCCAGCGGCGCGGGGCTGCTGCCGACGTACAGCGCGAGGCTCGACCATGAAGCATCGAGCTCGAGTTGCGAGCCAGGGCCCGTGCTCGTGTTCGTCACGGTCAGGGCCTGCAACGTATCGACGAGCGTTCCCTCACCGCTCAGCTGCAGCTCGAGCACGCGCATCGGCGCCGCGCCGGGCAACGCGGTGGCAACGCTCTGCGGCTCGGCTCGGATCGCGGTTTGGACGAGCTGCGGGAAGATGTCGATGCTGTGCGTATCGTTGGCGCCGACCGCATCGACCTGATCCAGCGCCGAGATCCACGCCGTGTTGGTCAACGTCTGCCCCTGCGTGCCCAGATCGACGGACACGGTGATGCGCAGGAGGTCGGAGCTCGAGATGCCCATCGACGCAACGTCCCAGGCTCCGGTCACGGGGTCGTAGTCGCCTTGGGTTGCGAAGTGCGTGACGTAGGTGAGTCCGGTGGGGAGCAGATCGGTGACCCGCACGCCCGAGGCGAAGTCGGGCCCGTTGTTCACCAGCGTGATGAAGAGGTTGATCTGCGCGCCCGTCGCAGGCGTGGAGTTGCTCACCGTCAGAGAGACGCCGACGTCCGCCGAGGTGACTGCGGTGCCGTAGGCGCGGCCGAACACGCCGGCATCGTCGCCCGTTCCGTTGCCGTGCCACGCCACGAGAAAGTGGTTGGTGTCGGTCATGGAGACGGAGGACGCGCGCTGCGGGCCGTTCGACGTGGTCGGCGCGGCGCTTTCGGGGCCTTGCGGCGTGCCGCCTCGATCGAACGCGCGAACGAACACGTTCCAATCGACGGCAGCCGTGCTGTCGACATCGCTGCTCCACGACACGACGTAGTTGCCTGAGGACTCGAGGTCCACGCTGGGTTCCGCCTGATCCTCCGAGCGGGTGCTGCTGACGACGATCTCCACGGCGTGCGCACTGCCATCGCTGTTGAACGATTGCGCATACACGTCGAAATCGACAGCGGCCGTGGAGTCGCTGTCGCCCTCCCAGGCCACGACGAAGCGCCCGTTGGTCGTGCGAGCCACCGTCGCCTGACGTTGATCCTCATCCGTCGTCGTGTTGACCAGCGTCTGAGTGCCCAGCCGATTTCCATTGGCATCGAAACGCTGGAAGAAAACGTCGAGGTCACCGCCGGCGCCGGGTCCATCCCAAACGACGACGTAGTCGCCGTTCGAATCGACGGCGATCGAAGGTCGGGATTGCACGCCCAGCGAATCCGTGTTGACCCGTTGTTCGCTCGTGCGCGGCGAGCCATCGGAGTTGAACACGCGCACGAACACGCCGTCGGGGTCGCCGGAGCCGTTGCCGCTCCAAACCACGTAGAAGTCGCCATTGTTGTCCAAGGTCACTTCGGCATCGCTCTGGCCACCCGGCGTGGTCTCGTTGACTCGGAGCTCGGGTCCTTGAGGCGTTCCCGCGGCGTTGAAGCGTTGGGCGAAGATGCCGTCGGCATCGCCCGTGCCCGCGCCCTCCCAGACGACGACGAAGTTCCCGCCCGTGTCGACGTCGACCGACGGCAGCTCCTGATCGCCTGCCGTCGTGGTGTTCACGGGGAACTCCGGTCCCAAGGGGCTTCCGGAAGCGTTGTAGCGTCGACCGACGACACCGAGACCGTCGCCGTCTTGCAGGGGGGAGTGCCAGACGACGACGTACGAGCCGCCGACACCGGCCAGGGCGCGAGCGGTGGATGTCGCCTGTGAGTCCACGGTCGTGGAGTTGACGCGGAACTCGGGACCCAGGGGGTTGGCCCAGACACCGACGGGGGCCAGCATCGCACCCGCGAAGAATCCAAGCGCGGCGCGGATTCCGGGCACGGTACGGGCTTTCCGTCTTGCGGAAACGATTGTGGTCATGGATTTGGCCTCGGGTCCGCGGGTCCCGTTGGGCACGCGCGAGCAGCTCACTCGGGCGCAAGTGGCAGGTGCAGTGCAAGAAGCTCACCACGCGTCCGGCTCGCGAACGCGAGCGTCGCGCGCGCGAGGCGTCCACACACGTCTTGCTCCAGACTCCTGGAAAGGGAACGTTGTGGCTCGTGAGGGTCGAATCCAGAAGATCTCGAGTGTTGGGCTCTCGAAGAGAGTTCGAAGCGCGGGCGGCGCATTGCAGAAGGAAAGAGCTTCGGCTTCCCAAACGCAGACCGGCAGGCGGATCGCCTGCCGGTCAGAGGTCGAAAGACCTCGCTGTCGGTTTCAAGGGATCGTGCTTCCTTTCGTTGTCGTCGCGGTCTCAGGGCGCGATCTCGTCGAGGTGACGACGACGACGATTGTCGTTGGCGGTCGGAGGTTCTTCGCTGTCGCCACCACCGCCACCGCCGCCCTCGTCGGGCTCGACCAGCTCATGTGGTGCCTCGGGAGCGATTTCATCCGTGTGTCGGTCCGAGTCCCGTTCGGCGCTCGTGTCGACGTCGACACCGGTCACGCCACTGTTGCAGGCGGCCAGCGCCAACAGAGAAACCAGAGCCATCAGTGCAAACATCCTGCGCAACATCGTGATCGCCTCCTGTGCTGTCGGGCTTCGTTCCTGGTGCCCGTTTTTTCCGCTGCCTCTGAGCACCATCAAGCATGCGGAATTCCACCCCGGTTTCACCGCAGCATGTCTTCAGAAGTCATTGTTTAAAATACATTTAAGTGGCGACGTCTGTCGCCGTCGCGCGCGCAACGAAAGCGCCGCCGCAAACCTTGCGGGGGCGAAGGGGCCGCGGCAGCGAAACTCCTGCGCACGTCAATCGAGATCGAACCGTTCGAGCTCCTCGGCGACGCGGAAGCCACGCGACTCGATCACGCGCCGCTCCGGGCTGTCCGGGCGCAGGGCGGGATGCGTGTGGTTGAGGTGGATGAAGCGCACCTTGGCGCGCTCCTTTGCAGGCAAGGCGTCGAAGCGCTGCATGCTGTGCGTGATGAAAGGGTGGGGGAAGCCGGACATGTCGCGTCCGGGGATCTCGCCGTTGGCGTAGAACGTCGCGTCGAGGTAGGCGACGTCGACGTCTGCGAGAAGATCTTCGATTCGTGTGCCGGCCGCATCGAACGCGTCCCAGCTGTCGATGTCCGGGAGGAACAGCAACGACCGTCGCGGACCGTCGACACGATAGCCTACGACCTCGGAGTACTCCGGGCGGTGCGGCACCTCGAACGGAAGCACGCTCACGCGAGCGTTCAGGGAAACACGCTCGCCATCGCGCAGGTCGCGGAGGCGAACGTTCTCGTAGCGCACCAGCTGATCCCACGGACCGTGTGTGCTCAAGAAGTGCCGCATCTTCGGCATGGCGTACACGGGGACATCGCGCGCCCCCATGGATTCGTGCCCGAGAAACATGAGACCCGTGTAGTGGCCGATGTGCGCGTGGGTCAGAAAGATCCCGTCGAGACCCGGCGACGCCGGCACCGGGGCCACGCGGTCCAGCACGTGCAGCTGCTCGCGGAAATCCGGGGTCGCCTCGAACATCCAGCGTTGCGACGACTGCGTGTCGACGAGTGCCAAACACACCACGCGCCGCCGGTGCTCCGGTCGGGTCCAGCCCGGATGCCGCGTTCCGGCTTGCGGCACGCCGCCGTCCTGTGCGATGCCCAACACGACGACGAACACCGACGCGTCGACGGCATCGCGCGCCGGGTCCGACTGCGCCGCAGGGCCTTGCGAGCGCGCCGTGGGCACACCGAGTCCCGTGAGGATTGCAAGCGCAACACCCCAGGACGTTCGTTTCCGCCGGCCACTCCTGCAGCGGCAGCGCAGTCGCAAGGCCGTGCGACGCGGGGCTCGAGAAATCACGTAGTGTCCTCCAGCTTGTCGGCGAGCGCCGCCAGAGCGGCCACGAGGTTGGGCTTCACGTCGAGCAGCGCGCGCAGGGGATCCTTGCGTTTCCGGCGCAGACGCGCCGGCAGGTTCTTGAGGTTGAACTTCTGTGGCGTCAAGCGCGCGTTGACCTCGCTCCACTCGAGCGGCGCGGACGTCGGCGCACCGGGAAGGGGGCGTACGCTGTACGGCGCCACCAGGAGCTGCCCATGGCGGTTCTGCAAGAAGTCGAGATAGACGCGTCCGCCGCGCGCCGACGGATTACGAATCGTCGTTGCGATGTCGGGATGCTCGGCTTCGATGACACGCGAAATCAGCTGCCCCAGCATACGAGACTGGTCGAACGTGCACTGGCCGCCCAGCGGCAGCAGCACGTGCAGCCCGGTCGAGCCGGTCGTCTTCACGAAGCTCTCGAGACCGATGTCGTCACAGAGCTTCTTGACCGCGCGCGCCAGCTTGACCACATGGGAGAACGGAGCCCTCTTGGGGTCGAGGTCGACAATGCAGAAGTCCGGATTCTGGATGCTGTCGACGCGACTGGGCCACACGTGCAGCAGGATCGCCCCGAGGTTGGCGATGTACAGCAAGGCGTCTTCGTCGTCGCAGACGAAGTATTCGATCTCGCGTTCCGAGCTGCCGCTCCACACGCTGACGCGGCGAATCCAACGCGGCACGAACTCGGGCGCGTTCTTCTGATAGAAGCTCTTGCCGTCGATACCGTCCGGATATCGCGTCAACACCAGCGGGCGATTCTTCAGGTAGGGCAGCAACCACTCCGAGACGGAACGGTAGTAGTCGATCAGGTCGCCCTTCGTGTAGCCCTCTTCGGGCCAGAAGACCTTGTCGAGGTTCGAGAAGCGCAGATCGCGCGTTTCGGGGACGACGATCGCCTCGGGCGAACGCGGCGCCTCACGCACCGGGGACTGCGTCGCCGCACGGTTCGTGACGGTCGCGTCGCCGCGCTCGCGTTCGCCGTCACCCGCGTCGCCTGCGTCGTCGGCGTCCGCGTCATCGCCGGTTGCACCGTCTTCTCCGTCGTAAAGCTCGCGCGTGCATTCCTCGGGACGCTTGTCGTCGCGCAGGCGAACGAACACGGGCGCACGCAGCAGACCGTCCCGGGTGATCTCCTTGTACCGGATCTCGGCCACCCACTCCGGCCGCACCCAGCGCGTGTCGTCGCCTTTCGGCAGGTTGCCGACACAGCCGGGCTGGGGCTGCACCATGCCGTCCAGCGACGCGCGCATCTCACGCAGCTGTTCGTCGTTGAACCCCGTGCCCGCGCGCCCCGTGTACACGAGCTCGCCGTCGTCGTACTGCGCCAGGTGCAGGGCGCCGAAGCCCACACGGCCTCCACGCGGCTCGGTGAAGCCCACCACGACGAAGTCGCCCGTGCGGTCGACCACGATCTTGAGCCACTGCGCGGTGCGCCGCCCCACGTACTTCGAGTTCGCCTTCTTGGCGAGGATGCCCTCGAGACGCATGTCGCGCACCTTCTCGTACATTTCGACGCCGCGCTCGGGAACATGATCGGCGTAACGCACCGGTCCGGTGCGCGGCAGCAACTTCTCCAGAAGCTTCTTGCGCTCGACGAGCGGCATGCCGCGCAGGTCGTGGCCTTCGAACCCCAGCAGGTCGAAGGCGAACAGCGTCGCCGGACGCTCGATGGCGCTCTTCTCGATGTCCATGCCGGAACGCAGGCGGAAACGCTGCTGCAGAAACTGGAACACCGGACGGCCGCTGTCATCGAGCACGACGAGCTCGCCATCGAGCAGGATGTCGTCGTACGGGAGCGCGCGCAGCGCACGCGTGATCTCCGGATAGAGATCGCTGAAGTTCTTGCCGTTGCGTGAGCGGATGCGCGGTTCGCCCTGTTGTCGCGCCGCCAGCACGCGATAGCCGTCGTACTTGAGTTCGTAGATCCACTGCGGCGACGAGAACGGCTCGTCACGGCTTTCCGCCAGCGTCAGACCGACCTCGAACGGGTCGAGGACGCGCTTCGGCGCGCGCGCCTTCTTGAGCGCCGCAAGCGTGGCGCGCGTGCGACCCTTGCCCTCGCGCAGCTCCTCGAGCGTCAGGCCGGAGAAGATCGACTCTTCGCCGAACGGACTTTCTTCTTCTGAAGCCCACGCGTCGCGCTTCTTCTTGAGAAGCCAGTCCTTGCCTTTCGTGCGCACCAGGTACCACTCGCCGCGCAGCTTGTAGCCACGCAGCTCGAAATGCAGCTTCCCCGTTTCGTACAGCTGGTCGGGGTCGTCGAGCGGGATCCACAGACCTTTGTCCCAGACGATGACCGCGCCGGCTCCGTAGTTGCCTTTGGGAATGATGCCTTCGAAGTCGGCGTAGTCGACGGGATGGTCTTCGACCTGGACGGCCATACGATTGACCGAGGGATCCGGGGACGGACCGCGCGGCACGGCCCAAGAAAGCAGCGTTCCTCCCCACTCCAGACGAAAATCGTAGTGCAGACGTGTGGCTGCGTGTTTTTGCACACAGAACAAGCGCGGGCGGAAGGCGGCTTCGGAACCAAAGGGCTCGGGAGTGCGTTGCGCCGAGCGTTTGGCGCGGTACTTCTCCAGACGTGATTTGGCGCTTTGTTTCTTGCCCATGGGTGGCTCGCAAACCATAATAACACACGATGGCACCGCGACCTCTTGCATCGGCCACCATCTCGTTCGGGCTCGTGTCGATCCCGGTGAAGCTCTTCACGTCCACGCGCGCTTCCGAGAGCATCTCGTTTCGGATGATCCACGAGAAGTGCAGCTCCCCGCTCAAGTATCAGTACTGGTGTCCCAAGGACGATGCGAAGGTCGA
>JBFJHN010000029.1:0-10103 GCA_041613275.1 Candidatus Krumholzibacteriia bacterium
CATGCGCGTGGACATCGACGAGCAGGCGCTGGGCATTCGGGCGCGCGGTGTGGTGCAGCGCGTGGCCGATACGCCCGGTACGCACGGCGTCGACGGCTACCACATCTACTTCGAGGTGCGCGTCGAGGAAACGTCGCAGACGCTCGAGGGGTTCTCGCTGCGTCTGACCATTCCGGTCGAGTCGACGCGGGGCGAGGTCCTCGCAGTGCCGGTGAGCGCGCTGTCGCTGACAGCCGACGGCACGTCGCGCGTGCAGGTCGAACGCGACAGCCGGCTGGTGTACGTCGTGGTGGAGCCGGGTCTGTCCGCCGACGGCTTCGTCGAGGTCACGCCGATCACGGGCACGCTCGAGCCCGGTCAGCTGGTCGTCGTCGGATACGAGAATCCTGCCAGCGAGGGTTCGCCATGAGCTCGCAGGAGCCGGACGCCACGACGCCGGTGCTCGAGCTGCACCAGGTCTGCAAGCAGTTCGGGCGTGATCCCGCCGTGCACGCTCTGGTGGACGTCGATCTGCGTTTGCAGCGCGGGGATTGGCTGGCGATCACCGGTCCGTCAGGCGCCGGCAAGTCGACGTTGCTGAACATCCTCGGCTGCCTGGATCGTCCGACGAGCGGCAGCTATTTCATCGACGGCATCGACACCTCCAAGCTCAGCGACCCCGAACGCGCCGGCTTGCGCAGCCGACGCATCGGCTTCGTGTTCCAATCGTTCCATCTGCTGCCGTATCGCACCGTCCTCGAGAACGTCATGCTGGCCGAGGTGTATCGCAAGAAGTCGCACCGCGGCCGGCGCGAGCGCGCCCTGGCGGCGCTGAAGCGGGTGGGGCTCGAACCGCGCGCCGATTTCCTGCCGTCGAAGCTTTCGGGCGGCGAACGACAGCGCGTTGCCATCGCACGCGCTCTGCTGGGTTCGCCCAGTCTGCTCTTGTGCGACGAGCCCACCGGCAACCTCGACACCAAGTCCTCGGCTTCGATCATCGACCTGTTCGAGAAGCTCAATCGCGAAGGCCTCACGCTCGTCATCGTGACGCACAACGAGGAGATCGCCGCGCGCTCGCCGCGACGCGTGCACATCGTCGACGGGCGCTTGACCGACGTGACGTTGGACACCAACGGCACAGCCGCCGTTGCACCCGCCGCCGGGGTGCCGAAGGCGCGCGTGCCGCGCTCGGGGATGTCGCTGCGCGACCTGTTGGACGAAGCGCTGGCCGGCATGTTCGCGCGCCCGGGTCGCATGATGTTGACGGTGCTCGGCGTGGTCATCGGCATCACGGCGTTGGTTGCGACGCTGGGCCTGACACGCACTGCCGGCAACCGCATCATCAGCCAGTTCGACGCACTCGCCGCCACCGAGCTGTTCGTCACCGCGCGCCCCGGACGCACCACGGGGATCGTCGACCCCAGAGCGATTCCCTGGGACGCCCCCGAGCGCCTGCAGCGTCTGAACGGCGTCGTCGCTGCGGGCACGATGAGCGAGGTCGACGTGGGCAACGCCCTGGTCAGCTCCTCGCCGATCCGCGATCCGCTGAACCAGACGGCGTTCAAGCTCTCGGTGTACGCGGCGTCTCCCGGGCTCTTTCGCGCCGTACGCGCCGAGCTCGCCACCGGACGCTTTCCGGATGTCGGCCACTCGAACCGGGGACACCGCGTCGCGGTGCTGGGTCCCGACGCCGCGCAACGGCTGGGCGTCTTTCGGGTCGATCAGCTTCCAGCCGTGTCGATCGGCGACAAGCTGTACCTGGTCATCGGCATCCTGCGCGACGTCAAGCGCAAGCCGGAGCTCCTCGGCTCGGTCATCCTGTGCGAGGGGACGGCGCGGCGCGACTTCGGCCTGGCTGGACCCGGAATCGTCGTCGTCGAGACCAAGCTGGGTGCCGCGTACCTCATCGCCGACCAGGCGCGCTTGGCGCTGCGTCCTGACGATCCACGCGTGCTCAAGGTGGAGATGCCGCAGCAGCTGCGCCGCGTGCGCGACGAAGTGCAGAGCGACCTCGGCGTGATGTTCCTGCTTCTCGGCGGCTTGTCGTTGATCGTCGGCGCCATCGGCATCGCCAACATCACGCTGGTGGGCGTCATGGAACGCACCAGCGAAATCGGCCTGCGGCGTGCGATCGGCGCCACGCGCGGGCACATTACGGCGCAGTTCTTGTTCGAGAGCGCCTCCATGGGTGCGATCGGAGGCGTCCTGGGAGCCAGCATCGGCGTGCTGATCGTCATCGCCGTGTCGGCGTACCAGGTCTGGACCCCGGTGCTGGATCCCGCTGCCCCCGTCCTGGCACCGTTCGTCGGCGGAGCCATCGGCCTGATTTCGGGCACCTATCCGGCCCTACGCGCCGCGCATCTGGAGCCGGTCGAAGCTTTCCGCAACTGACTCACTCCGAAGGAAGCGTCATCCGTCTCGGAGCTTTGGACACACGAATCACCCGGAGCGTCGTCGTGGGCGGGGCGATCTTCGTGTCCGTGTGTGCGCCGCACGCTCTGCGCGCCCAGTCGGCCACGGCGCGCGCCGATTCGCTGGAGCGCGAGCTGCGTCGGCTCGAAGAACGCGTCGAATCGCTCGAGCGCGCCAAGACTGCGCAGGAAGACGCCACGCGCGCCGTCATTCGCGACGCACTCGCGACCGCGGACAGCAAGATCAACTCGTTCGTCACCCTGGGCGGCACGTTCGAGATGGCGCAGGGTTGGGCGGAGGACACGAGCGGCGGCTTCGAGCGGTTGCTGCTGCTCAACACCGCGGAGCTGGACTTCGAGATCCAGGTGGGCCCCTGGACGTTGGGCAGCGTCGTCTTCGAGTATGACGACGGGACCGACACGCTGCTGCGCACGAGCGACGACGGCGAGGCCTCGGTCGATCGCATCAACGTCGACACGGCGTTCCTCACGCTGGGCGACACGCGGGAGTTCGTGCCCTACACGTCTCTTGGGCGCTTGATCGTGCCGTTCGGCATCTCCACCGGCGATCCCGTGGCCGACGTGCTGACTCTGGAGGATCCGCTCACGGTCGAGGTGTTCGAGACACGCGAGGACGCCTGGCTGGTGGGCTTGGGCTTTCCGACGCCGCCGAGGCCGGCGGCACGGCTGGCGCCGCGACCGCCGCCCGTACGGCCGCGCGTCCTCAACCCGTTCTTCGGCAAGCTCAGCCGCGGTCTGGGTTACCGTCCGCCGCCGGCCGTTCCACCGCCGACGGGGAGCGAGCTCACGCTGCCGCCCGCGCCGCCGCCGCGCTTCCACGTCGGCGCGTACGTCTACAACGGCGCCACGCGCGGCGCGTTCCGACGTCATGGCTGGCATCCCGAGGAGCACTGGGGCGCGACGCTCGGATACCGCAACACCGGTGCCTGGTCGGTGGACGTCGACGTCGACTACAACAACTCGGTGTTCGACAGCCGCTTCCTGGAGACCGAGTACGCGCCGTTCCTGGACCAGATCGATCTGGTCCCCGGCATGGCGGCGAGCGTGAAGGCCAACCTGGGGCGCGTGGGTTTCGTCGGCGAGTGGAACGGAGCGCTCGACAACGCCACGTTCCGTGACGACGCGAACCGCGCCGTGGCCATGCGACCCGGTGCGTGGCAGGTTTCGCTGGCGTACCAGTTCGATTGGAACCCGTGGGTGGAATCGATCGGCAGTCAGGGAACCTATGTCGCGGTGGGCTACTCCGAAAGCTACGATCTCAACGGCGTCACGCGCCTCGTCGACGGCGAGCCCGAGCGCGTGGGCACCGTGCCGGAATCGCGCTTCCTGGTGAGCGCGGGCGAGTGGGTGCTCGACGGCGTGCGCTTCGCCGTGGAGTACTCGCGCGTGGTCGACTACCCGCGCGGCCAGGGGGGAACCGGGAAGTCCGCTCATGGCATCTTTTCGATGCTGACCTACGAGTGGTGATGCTTCTTGCGTCATCGACGCGGAGCTGCGTAACTACACGGAGCAGGCACGGGCGAAACCGGGGGGGGCCGTGGGGCTGACGTTTACCATTCCGCACGGGGCGATCGATGCCGATGCGCTGGAGCGATCGGTCGATCCGAACGCCATGCTCCAGGCGTTCCAGCGCTTCCTGCCACCGCGAGACCACACCACATGGGGACGCTGCGCTCTCGATCGCGTGCGCTACCGGCCGGGCACCTCATGGTGCGTTCTGTATCGGCTGAGCAAGAGCGGCGAGCCGGCGAGCGCGCCGCCGCACTACTACTACGCCGAGTTTCTGCCGGCGGCCCGTTCGCTCCGGCGCTTCCTCGAGCTGCGCGGGCGAGGCGGGCAGGCCGCGCCCACCGGGTTCGTCGCCGAGCTCAACATGATCTACTGGCGCTTTCCGGCCGATCCGCGTCTGGCGCATCTTCCCGCAGTGCACCGCGAGGGACGCTGGGACGTGGTGTCGTACGTGCCGGGCACGAACTGCGTGCTCTCGGGCGAGTCCTCGGGCGAGCCGACGATCCTCAAGCTGTTCCACGACGATCGCGCCGCGCGTTTGGGACGCGTCATCGAAGCGCTGCGCGATGCCGGAGCCAACGCGCCCCGCGTGCTGCACGTCGACGTGCCGAGGCAGCTCGTGGTCCTCGAGCACGTGCCGGGTGTGCTGTTCTGGTCCGAGCCGGCGCAGCATCTGCACCGCGACGTCATGGGTGCGATGGCTCGCGAGCTCGCGCGCCTGCACGACGCCAAGCTCCCCAAAGCCATCGGGTCGGACCTCGAGCGCGTGTCGATGGTCGAGCGCGAGTGGCAGCGCTTTCAGGCCGTGCTGCCCGAGCTCAGCCAGGCGTTTCCCGCCCACGCCACGCGACTGGAGAGCCTGGCCGGTATTCTCGAGCCGCTGCCGGAAACGCAGGACTCCGTCCTTCTGCACGGCTCGTTTCACCCCGCGCAGTTCCTCATCCACCACGGCACGCCGCGCTTGATCGACTTCGACTCGGTGTGTCTGGGCGACCCCATGTACGACCTGGCGCGTTTCGCCAGCCACCTGTACGACCGCGGCTACGTGCACCATCAGGAAACGCGCGAGGTGGAAAAGGCCGTCTCGGCCTTCCGCTCGGCGTACATCGCTGCGGCGTTGCAGCACTTCGACGCCCCGCGCTGGTTCTGGTACCTGTCGCTGTCGCTGGTCAGCAAGCGCGCCTACCAGGTCCTGACGCGCCTCGAGGTCAACGCCGCACGCGTCGTCGAGCACCTCCTCACGATTGCCGAGCAGAACGCCGTGTCCATCGTGCGCGGCTGAAGGCGTGGCCCGGGAGCTGCATCGTCCTGCGGATGACGTCGCGACCCCAGGGGTACGAAGTCCATGCGTTCTGGAAATCCACACCTGCATGTGGCGCTGCTCTTTGGCGTGCTGGTGCTCGCGCCCAGCCTGCTGCTGGGCGCGCTCGCGCTGCGCCATGATGCGGCTCGTCTCGGCGTTGTCGCGCTGCTGCTCGTCGTCGGGCTCGGAGCCGTGCTGGTGCTCATCGAGCTGCGCCGCGCGGCGCGCCTCACGCGCCTCAAGACCGACTTCATCTCCAGCGTCTCGCACGAGCTGCGCACGCCGCTCACCTCCATCCGCATGTACAGCGAGATGTTGGACGTGGGGGGCGAGGAGGTGTCGCGCGACGAGCGTGCGCGCTATCTCAAGACGATGCGTCGCGAGTGTGATCGCCTGCGCCGATTGATCGACGCGGTGCTCGACTTCACCCACATGGAGCGCGGCACCAAGCGCTACACGTTCGAGTACGAGGAGATCGGCGCGTTGGTCCGAAGCGTGGGCGAGGATTTTCGCGAGCAGGCAGAAGCTGCAGGCTTTGCCTACCGCATCGACGTCGGAGACGATTTGCCCGAGATGCGCGTCGACGCCGACGCGCTGCGGCAGATGCTGTTCAACCTGCTGTCGAACGCGGTCCAGTATGCCGAAGATGAACGCGACATCACGCTGCGCACCGTGCTCGGGTCGCGCGAGCTGGCCCTGCAGGTGGAGGATCACGGCATCGGCATCGAGCCGAGGGAGCGCGAGCGGATCTTTCGCGACTTCTATCGCGCCGACGACGCTCGCGTGCACGGCGGGGTCGGTTTGGGGCTGACGATCGCGCGGCGCATTGCCGAGGCGCACGGCGGCCGTCTGGTCGTGGACAGCGTGCGCGGCCGGGGATCGACGTTCACCGCGTGGCTGCCGCTGCCCCGCGCAGACGACACGGTCCCCCAGGACCGCGCGACGGGGACGGATGATGCCTGAAACCGTCATGGTCATCGAAGACGACGCGGCGATCATCGAGGGGTTGAGCGCGGCGCTGCGCTCGGAGGGCTACGCCGTCGAGACCGAGTCCGACGGTCGGCGCGGCCTCACGCGCGCGCTCGACGGCCGCGCCGACCTGCTCATCGTCGACGTCATGCTGCCCGGCATGAGCGGCATGGAGATCGTCAAGCACTTGCGCGATGGCGGCCGCACGCAGCCGATCATCCTGCTCACCGCCAAGGGAGACGAGGACGACCGCGTGCTGGGGCTCGAGCTGGGTGCCGACGACTACGTGACCAAGCCGTTCAGCGTGCGCGAGCTCATGGCGCGCGTGCGCGCCGCCCTGCGCCGTTCCGGCGCGACGCGCCGTGCGCTGCCGGCGCGCTTCACCTTCGGCAACGTGGTTGTGGACTTCAAGCGCCAGCGGGTGACCAAGCGCGATGCGCCGGTCGAGATGTCGGCGCGCGAGTTTCGCATTCTCGCGTACTTCATCGAGCACGCGGGAGAGCTGCTCACACGCGAGCGCCTGCTCAACGACATCTGGGGCTACGACGTTTTCCCCACGACGCGCACGGTCGACAACCACGTCGCGCGCCTGCGCAAGAAGCTCGAGGACACGCCGGACACCCCGCGGCATCTGGTCACGGTGCGCGGCGCCGGCTACGTCTTCGAGTCGGACCCCGCCTGAGGCTTGTTACGTTCCTGTGACATTCCTGCCACCCCGCGATGACATGACCTGCCCCCCGAGGGTTCAGAATCTCACTCATCCGAAACCCTCTTTCTGGGCGCTTCGATGGCGGCACGTTGGACAGGAAGCCTCGCGGTCGTCGCGCTGCTTGCAGCGGCGGCGTGCGCGCGCGCCCAGGACTCCGGGATCCTGCGGCCGCTGACGCTGAAGGACTGCGTCGAGATCGCTCTGGAACGCAACCTGCCGCTCGACATCGCACGTTCCGAGCGTGACATCGCCGTCTACGGCGTGGGCGCCGCCTGGGGCGACTGGCTGCCGACGCTCGCCGTGCGCGCGGCGCGGCGCAGCGCGCGCGACGATCTGGACCGCGACCTCCCGCTCGGGACGTTCGTGGAGGAAACCTCGACGTCGCTCGAAGCGGCGATGTTGCAGCGCCTGCCCCTGGGCGGCGCGGTGTCGGTGGGGGCGAGCTTCGACAAGCTCGGCGAGGATGCCAAGGGTGAGATGGGAGCACACCTGACGGTCGTGCAACCGCTGCTGCGCGGCGTCGGTTGGGCCCGCGCGACCGCAGTGCAGCGCGATGCGGCGCTGACCCGCGATGCGGAAGAAGCGACGCTGCGCACCGAGCAGCTGGATGTCGTCTTCCGCGTCACCGAGGCGTACTACGAGGTGCTGCGCCGTCGAGCGCTCATCGAGGTGCGCGAACGCGCCATCGAGCGCGATCAGCAGCTGCTCGATTTTTCGCAGGCCAAGGTCGAGGCCAAGCTGGCCACGCGCCGCGACGTGCTCTCCGCCGAGATCATCCTGGCGCAGGATCGCGCCGACCTGGTGAACGCGCAAACCGAGCATCGCGCCGCGCTGGACGCCCTGGCCGACGTGCTCGGCGTGCGGGTGCGCCAGACGCTCGAAGTCGTCGACGTCGACGTCGCTTCCGCGCGCGTGGCGTTCGACGAAGAAGCCTGGGTGGAGCGTGCCTTGCGCGACAACCCGGAGGTGCAGCGTGCGCGCTGGGATCTCGAGCGCGACGCGCTCGCATTGCGCGTCGCCGGCAACGAACGCCTGCCTCGATTGGACCTGGGGCTGCGCTACGACGACGTGCGCGACGGCATTCTGGAGTCGGACTTCGGCAGCGGCCGACGCAGCCTGCGCGCCTGGGAAGCCAGCATCACGCTGTCGTATCCGATCCTCAACCGCGAGCGCGGCAACGCACACCGGCAGGAGCGCCTGCGCTGGGAACAGAGCCTCAGGCAGCTGGAGGAGACGGAACGTCAGGTGGTGCTGGGGGTGCGCGAGAGCGTGCGCAACCTGCGACGGAGCGAGGAGCGCATCGATGTGCTGCAGAAAACGATCGTGGGCTCGCGCGACAAGGTCGAGTTCGCCAACGTCAACTTCCAGCTCGGTCGCGCCTCCAACCTGGACATCACCGACGCGCAGAAGGACCTGACCGAGGCCGAAAGCGACCTGGTCGACGAGATCATGAACCACCGCGTCGAGCTCGCGCGGCTGGAGAAGCTCCTGGGCGGCGCGCTGCCTTAGGCGGCGCACGAACACGAGGTGAAGCGATGCGCATTCTGAAGACTCCCTGGCTTCGTGTCCTGCTGTTGCTGGCCGCGCTCGGCGCGGCGGGCTGGCGGTTTGCCCAGCCGGGCGCCGGCGCTGCGGACATTCCGGTCGCCGAGGTGGTGCGCGGCCGTTTGCAGATGACGCTCGAAGAGAGCGGCGAGCTGCGTGCCAAGCGTTCGGCCACGATCACGGCTCCGAACGACAAGCTGATCACCTACCTGGCACCGGAAGGGTCGTGGGTGCAGGAAGGCGATCTGCTCGTGCAGCTGGAATCCGCCAAGTACGAGATCGCCGTGCAGGAGTCGCAGTCGTCGCTGCAGGTGGCACTTGCGCAGCTCGAGAAGGCGAAGTCCGATCTGCAGGCGCAGAAGTACAAGGAAGAATCCGCGGCCAAACAGTTCGCCTCGCTCCAGGAGCTGCAGCGCAAGGGCTTCGCCATGGAAAGCGAAGTCGAAGAAGCACGGCTCAATTTTCTGGAGCTGCAGTCCAAGACCGGCTCGTTCGAGGCCGCGGTCGAGCAGGAGAAATCCGAGGTCGAGCGCGCCCGCAACGCGCTCGAGCAGGTCCGTCATCGGCTGGCATCGAACGCCGTTTTCGCGCCGATCGCCGGGCTCGTGGTCTACGCCTTCGCCGGCAGCCCCGAAGAGGGCAAGAAGGTCGAGCTGGGCCTGACGCCGTACGAAGGCCAGCCGCTGATGGAGCTGCCCGACGTGACGTCGATGCAGGTGCTCACCGAGGTCAACGAGATGGACGTCGAGAAGGTGCGCGTCGGCCAGGAGGTCGAGGTCCGGCTGGACGCGGTGCCCGACGCCGTCTTTCGCGGCCGCGTCGCGACGATCGGCTCGCTCGCGCGGCACAAGGTGAGCCGTGCCAGCGGCAAGCGCACGGGGGTCAAGGTGTTCTCGGTGGACGTGGACATCGAGGACGCCGACGAGCGCCTGCGTCCCGGGTTGTCCGCGACGGTGGCGATCCACGTCGACACGTTCGAAGACGTCACCTATGCGCCGGTCGAAGCCATCTTTCGCGAGGATGGGCGTGCCGTGGCCTACGTCCGCCGCGGACGCGACGTCTACGCGGTCGATGTCGACTGTGGCGCGAGCAACGACACGCACGTGATCATCCGAGGCGGGCTGGAGCCCGGCGATCGCGTGCTTCTGGCGCGCCCCGACCGTGCGTCGTAAGGAGTGCCGTGCTGATCCACGTCGAAGACATGCGGCGCGTCTATCGCATGGGCGGCAACGAGCTGGTGGCGCTGGGCGGCGTGGACCTGGACGTCGAGCGCGGTGAGTTCGTCTGCATCATGGGACCGTCGGGCTCGGGCAAGTCGACGCTCATGCACCTGCTGGGATGCCTCGATCGGCCTTCGTCCGGGCGTTACGAGCTCGACGGCACGGCGGTGCACACGCTGGACGATCGCGCGCTGTCGCGTATGCGCAACGCCAAGGTCGGCTTCGTCTTCCAGAGCTTCAACCTGATCGCGCAGCTCGACGTGCTCGAGAACGTCGAGCTGCCGCTGGTGTACGCGCGCGTGCCGCGCGCCGAACGTCGCGAACGCGCGGAGGCGCTGCTCCATCGTGTGGGGCTCGAACGCCGCACGTCGCATCGCCCGAACGAGCTGTCGGGCGGAGAGCGTCAGCGCGTCGCGATCGCGCGCGCGTTGGTCAAC
>JBFJHN010000030.1:0-10038 GCA_041613275.1 Candidatus Krumholzibacteriia bacterium
CGTCGTGAGGACAGGAGTCCGAACAGGCGCGTGCCGAGCGACCGCGAGTGCATGGAGGCACGAGCCGAGCGTCCGGCGAAACCGACCGCGCGCTTCCCCCCTCTCGTCTTCTTGGTAGATCTAACGCACCGGGTGATGCGTCCGATGCGTGCGCAGCGCCGAGCCGTCGGCGAGGCGCCGGTGGCCGAAGTCCTTGGCCGAGGCCAGCATGTCGATGAGGCAGTTGGTGCCGACGATCTGGCGCGCGGGAATGCGCGCGTCCTTGCCGATCACCGTGATGCCGTGCTTGAGCACCTCGGGCTGCTCCTCGTTGGCACGTCCGTCGTCGGCGATGCCCACCTGTGCGTTGGAGCCCACCTGAACGCGCTTGTCGAGGATCGAGCGCCGCACCAACGCGCCCCGGCGGACGACGCAGTCGTCGAGCAGCACCGAGTTCTCGACGCGCGCGCCCTCTTCGACGACGACGCCCGCGCCCAGCACCGAGCCCGAGACCTCGCCTGAGATGTCGCAGCCGTCGGTGATCATCGAATCGTTCACCTTGGCGCTGGTCTCCACGTGGGTCGGCGGGCGATTGTGCTCCTGGGTCAGGATGTGCCAGTCGCCGTCGAACAGATTGAGTCGTGGCTGCGCGCCCAAAAGGTCCATGCTGGCCTCGAAATAGCTCTGCACCGTACCGATGTCCAGCCAGTAGCCGCCGTACCGATACGACATCACCGTGCCCGACTTCAGCATCTCGGGGATCACGTGATGCCCGAAGTCGAGGTTCGTCTGGCGCTCCTGCATGCGCTCGAGCACTTCGATGAGCGCGGTGCGTTTGAACACGTAGACGCCCATCGAAGCCAGATTGCTGCGCGCCTTCTCCGGCTTCTCTTCGAACTCGACGATCTTGCCCGACTCGTCGGTGTTGAGGATGCCGAAGTGACGTGTCTGCTCCCAGGGCACCTCGATGACGCACACGGTGACGTCGGCGCCGGTTTCGCGATGCTGTCGCACGAGCCACTCGTAGTTCATCTTGTAGACGTGATCGCCGCTCAAGATGAGCGCGTCTTCGGAGCGCGACTTGCGCAGGACGTTGAGATTCTGGACCAGCGCATCGGCGGTGCCGCCGTACCACGAGGAGCCCCCGAAGCCCTGGTACGGGTGCAGGAACATGACGCCGTCCCACTTGCGATCGAGGTCCCACGGCTTGCCGACGCCGACGTGGTCGACGAGCGAGCGCGGCCGGTACTGGGTCAGCATGTAGATGCGGAAGAAGCCGGAGTACACGCAGTTGGTGAGCGTGAAATCGATGATGCGGTACTTGCCCGCGAACGGCACGGCGGGCTTGGCGCGGTGCTCCGAGAGCACCGACAGGCGGCTTCCCTGTCCGCCGACCAGGATGAAGACGTCGGTTCCGCTCACGCCGGCTCCCGTGGAGTGAGTTCGAGACGGCTGCGAACGGCGTCTTCGTCGAGGTGCGAGTCGATCATCACCGGACGCTGCATCTCGAAGCTCGCCGGAAGACGGGTGTCGCGGCCCACGATGGTCAGACCTTCGCGCGTGACCACGCGAGCTTCGCGTTCCGGTAGCGTGCCGAGATCCGCCTCGACGGCCTCGTCCGAACCCAAGCGCGCGCCGTCGCCCACGACGACGCGCTTGTCGAGGATGGCGCGTGCGATGCGCGCGTCGCGGTAGACGTTGGCCTCCGAGAACAGGATGGAGTCGCGCACGACCGCGCCCTCGCCAATGAGGACACCCGGAAACAGGATGCTGCGCTCGACCTGACCGAAGACGCGACAGCCGTTGGCGATGATGCTGTTGGAAACGCGTGAGTTTGGACCGAACTTGGCCGGCGGACGCTCCTCGCTGCGCGTGTAGATGGGACGCCGGCGATCGCGAAGGTAACCGGACGCCGCGGGCAGCAAGCCGCGACTGGCGTTGTAGAAAGCATCGAGCTCGCCGACGTCTTCCCAGAAGCCCTCGAAGATGTACGCGGCCACCTCCCCCTGGCGCACCGCGGGGATGAGGACGTCCCACACCAGGTCGTAGTGCCCTTCGGGCACGACGTGTTGCAAGCGTTCGATCAGATAGTCGGTGTCGAAGAGGTAGATCGCCAGGTTCGCCAGTCGAAGATCCGTTTGCGCCGGCTTCTCCTCGAAGCGCACCACGTGCGTTCCGTCCACGCCCACCATGCCGACACGGTGGGTGTCGGGCGTGTCGACGGGTTTGACGCCGATGGTGACGCGGGCGCGATTGCGCCGGTGCTGGCGAATCATCTCGCCGTAGTCCATGCGATAGATCTGATCGCCGTGCAGCACCAGCGTCAAGTCCGAGCGCCGCGACACCAGCATGTCGAGGTTGCGGTACAGCGCGTCCGCGGTGCCGCGATACCAGTCGGAATCGGTGCGACCGGTGTACGGCTGCAGCAGCGTGACGCCACCTTCGCGGCGGTCGAGATCCCAAGGGCGTCCCAGGCGGATGTGTTCCTGCAGCGAGCGCGGCGAGTATTGAGCGGCGACGAACACCGTCGAGATGCGCGAGTTCACGCAGTTGGACAGTGTGAAGTCGATGATGCGGTAGCGGCCGCCGAACGGCACCGCAGCCTTGGCGCGGTGCTTCGTGATGACGCCCAAGCGGTCGCCGCGGCCACCGGCCAGGATGAACGCCTGGACGCTCGGCATGCGGACGCTCCCTCCATGGTGAACGGACGTCACCCTAGGAGTTTGGTCGGCACGCTGTCAACGTGTGCGCGGTGTGGATCAAGGGCCGATGTAGCGCACGGCCAAGCGCTGCGACCAATCCAGATCGTTGCGCGGATCCGGAACGAAGCCGTAGTCGAAGCGCACGGGCCCGGCGGCGACACCGGCGCCCGCCTGGAAGGATTCTTCCTGCAGGCCGATGCGCAGCGCCATGCGGTTCTGCATGCTGAACTCGAGACCCCAGCTGAGGTTTGCCGAGGTGGATCCCGACCACAGCTGGTCGGCGCCGCGACGATCGTCGAAGTGCAGCTCGACGTCGCTGGAAAGCAGGAACACGCCGCGCAGCGCCTTGGACGGCACGCGGTAGGCGAAGCCCAGCCGCGGCACGGGCGGAATGGTCTCCTTGCGCCCGGTGCTCCAGGACAGATACGTGCCGGTGATGTCGTGCACGGCCAGACCGATGTCGAAGTTGGTGAACACGTCGCGACGCAGAAGCCCCAGATCGAGGCCGAAGCCGAAGCTGGAAAAGTCGCCTACGGACTGGCGGATGAGCTTCAGGGACCCGCCCACGTGCCAGGCGCCGGCCGGCTGCGCGTACGAAACGAAGATCCCGTACTCCGAGTCGTTCTCGAAGCGGATCTTGTCGGCATCGCGGACCTCGTCGAAGCTGAACTCGCCGGCGTCGATCTCGCCGTTCTGGTTGAGGTCGTCCCAGAGGCTGGAGTCCGGGAAGGCGATGTTGTCGATGCCCAGCCGGATGACGCCGATGCCCAGGCGGCCGTCGCGCTGGCGCACCTGGTAGATGCCGCCGAGGAACGAGTAGTCGACCAGGTTGCCGAACTTGAACTCGTGCGAAGCGATGAACTCGTGGCGGTCGGTCGACGCCAGGCCGGCGGGGTTCCAGTAGACGGCGCTCGCGTCATCGGCGATGGCGGTGTAGGCGTTGCCCATTCCCAGCGCGCGGGCGCCTGCGCCGCCTTCGAGGAACGCTCCGGCGAACTTGTCGGCCGAGGCGCTGGATCCGGCGAGCAAGACCCCGAGCCCCACGCACGCTGCACGGTGCCATCGTTGCATTGCGGCGAACCTCCGAGAGCGCTGGGGTCTTTCCAGGGGGGTGGACGAACGTGCAGGCCCAGACATTATAAGAAGCTCCCATTGCAATCCACAAGCCCGCGACGCGATTCCCCGTCGGATCGCAGCGTTGCGGCGCTTGCCGTCTGCTGCCGGCGCTCTCGATGCGCCTGGGAGATCCGCCGCAGGACGGCTCGTCATCTCGCCCGGCCGTCAGGAGAGGCTGTACTCCTTGAGCTTGCGGTATAGCGTACGCTCGGCGATCCCCAATCTCTCGGCCGCGAGCCGGCGGTTTCCCCCCACCGCGTCCAGGGCCGCGCGGATGAGCTCCGCCTCGCTGCGGCGCAGGTTCTGGTCCGGTGTCGGCCCGTCGTCATCCGTTTCGACGACGATGGCGGCGGAACCCACGTCGCGCGTGCGCAGGATCGTCAGCACCTCCTGGAGATCCTGGCGCAGCGCCAACAGCGACCTCAAGATGATGTCGCGCTCGGCCTGATCGCGTCCCTGGTGGGCCGGCACAGGCAGGTGCGCGTTCGCCACAGGAGCCCGCACCTCTTCCGGAACGTCGCTTTCCTCCAAGCGCGCGGACTTGGCCAAAACCGCCATGCGCTGCACCACGTTGCGCAGCTCGCGCACGTTTCCCGGCCAGGAGTACCCCTGCAGCGCGCGCAAGGCGCCGTCGCTCACCGCCCGCACGTGCGTGCCGTACTGCTCGGTGGACTCGGAGAGGAAGTGGATGACCAGCTCGTGGATATCCTCACGGCGCGCCGCCAGGCCGGGAAGCTCGATATGGACGACCTTCAAGCGATAGTAGAGGTCTTCGCGGAAATCCCCTTTGCGAACTGCGTCTTCGAGATTCTGGTTCGTCGCTGCAAGGACACGGGCGTCGACCTTCAGCGTGCGCGTTCCCCCGACCGGCGTAATGTCGCCGCTTTCCAGCGCGCGCAGAAGACGCACCTGCATGTGCGGCGACATCTCGCCCACCTCGTCGAGAAAGAGCGTGCCGCCGTGGGCGCGCTCGAAGACGCCGGCTTTGCGCTCGACCGCACCGGTGAAGGCCCCCTTCTCGTGGCCGAACAGCTCGCTTTCGAGTACGGACTCGGCGAGCGCCCCGACATTGACGGCGACGAAGGGTTTGCCGGCGCGCGTGCTCACCTGCTGGAGCGCATGTGCGACGCGCTCCTTGCCGCTGCCGCTCGGCCCCGTGATGAGAACCGGAATGTCGGTGGGGCCGATCTGCAGGATCGTCTCGAGGATCTGGTGCACGGCACGGCTGCGTCCCAGCAGCCCCACGCGTCGCTGCAGGTCGAGCCGCCGCATGCGGCGCTGTAGCTCGTCCCAGAGCTCGTGCCGAGGTTGACCGCGTTCGAGGATCTCGACGCCCAGGGCCTGATACTCGGCACGAACGGCGTCGCCCACGGCGGGCGACAGCAGCAGAACGTCGAGTCCGGGGCGGATACGCCGGACGCGCTGGATCAGGCGCGCCGGCTGCGAGACGTGGTCGCGCTCGACGACCAACAGGCGCACGTCTTCCGACGACTCGATCTGTTGCTGGGTGTCGGCCGGGCTCTCGACGGCGCGCACGTCGACGTCGACGTCTTCGGGGCGCGGCTCGAAGACGTCAGCAAACGTATCGGGGTGGGTCAGTGCGAGCGCGAACGCAGCCATGCGGACCTCGCGATTGCTCATTCGCTGCTCAGACTAACACGGGGTTCTGCGGCGTCAATCGGTGCGCGTCTGTCCCAGAGCGCGCAGCAGCGCCGCGGCGCCGAACGGCACCAGCGGATCGTGCACGTCGGCCAGGGCGTTGGCCAACGAGACGGGTTGCGGCGTGTGCAGCTGCAGTGACAGCAGCGCCCCGGGGCCCGGTGCGAGATCGACGTGCGAGAGCGCCAGGAAGTCCACGCCGTGCGCCGCGGCCGCCGCCAGCTCGCGCCGACGGAAGGCGCGCGCATGGTGCAGGCACAGGCAGTAGTGCAGCACCGTCGAGGACTCCTGGAGCAGGCCCAGCCGCGCCATGCGCCTCGAACGCGCCGGCTGACTGAGCAGGCACGGGGTATCGATGAGGATCGTGTCGCAGGATGCGAGCTGTTGCACGGCTTTGTTCAGCTGCGCATCGGTCTGCGCGAACAGCGCCGGCGCTGGAACGCGCAGCGCAGCCTCGCGAAACGCGGCGAGACGCTCGGGGCTCTGCGGAAACAGCGCGAGGAGCCCGATGCGTTGTCCGGCGCGCGTCAGCCGATGCGCCACCTTGAGCGCCATCGTCGTCTTGCCGCTGCCGGCGGAACCCAGGAAGACATGGACGCCGCGCATTTCGCTGATGTCTTGCAGCGGCCAGGTGGGCAGCAACGATTCGAGGTGCGCCAGAGCTGCGGTACGCGATCTCCAGGCGCGCGGCGACGTGGCCTCACGGAAGGCGCGCGTCAATCGACCGCGGTCTTCCACGGGCAAGCCGGCGAGATGGCGCGAGCCCGCGAGCGGATAGCGCGGCGCCCAGAGCCGCGCCGTCGTGCGGCGCTCGACCTCGCGCAGTCGTCCGCCGAGCGCGGCGGCACGCTGGCGCCAGCCACGGTCTTCGACGTGCGTTTCCGGAGCGTGCTCTCGCACCGGCACGAACTCGTCCGGGATCGAAGCGGTCGATTCGATCAACCAGCCTGGCTCGAGCGCGTGCGATGCCGACGACGCGCGCGGTGCGAACGGGTCGTCTGCATCGAACCCGGAGTCGTCCTTTGGAGCCTGAGGGACCTCCGGGCGCGCCCTGGCGCGCGCGGGGGGCCGCGGGGACTGCGATTCGAGGCGCTTCTCTTCGCTCCAGCCTTTCATCGTCCTCACGTTCTTGCGGCGGCCTCGAGGATGCCTTCGACGTCGATCCCCTGGCCGCGGTACTCGTTGAGCTTGTTGCGAAGCGTGCGCACGCTGATGCCCAGCCGGCGCGCCGCCTCGGTGCGGTTGGCGCGCGTCTGGCGCAGCGTGCGCAGGATCAGCTCGCGTTCCATCCCGCTCACTGTGGTGTCGAGAAGCTCGGAGCCACGATTGCGACGCGTATCGATCTCGAGATCGAGGAAGAAGTCGCGCGGCTCGAGCGATTCACCCGACTGGCGCAGAACGACGGCGCGTTCGCAGACGTTCTGCAGCTGGCGGATGTTGCCGGACCAGGGACGGCGAAGCAGCGCGTCCATGGCTTCCGGCGCGACCTGCAACGGCCCGGTTTCGTTCTCTTCGCAGAAGCGCGCCACGAAGTAGCGCACCAGGTGCGGAATGTCCTCGAGACGCTCGCGCAGCGGCGGGATCTCGATGGGGACCACGTTCAGGCGGTAGAAGAGATCCTCGCGGAACTTGCCGCGTTCGACCATCTCGGCCATGTCACGGTTGGTCGTCGCCACCAGACGCACGTCGAGCTTGATGAGCTCGTTGCCGCCGACGCGCTCGTACTCGCGTTCCTGCAGAACGCGCAGCAGCTTCGACTGGAAGGCCAGCGAGGTCTCAGAGATTTCGTCGAGGAGGATGGTGCCGCCGTTGGCGTGAAAGAACTTGCCTTCCTTGCGCCGCGTGGCGCCCGTGAAAGCGCCTTTCTCATGACCGAACAGCTCGCTCTCCTGCAGCTCCTTGGGGATGGCGGGACAGTTCACGCGCACGAAGGGCTTCGACACGCGGTTGCTGCGCAGGTGCAGCTCGGTGGCCACGAGCTCTTTGCCGACGCCGGAAGGTCCGCTGATGAACACGGTGCAACGCGACGGGGCCACCTGGTCGAGCAGCGCGTACAGACGCTCGAGGTTCTCCGGCGCGCCGCGCAGGAGCCCGGAACCCGGATCACGCTGCGCCGAGGCGCCCGAGGCCATCCATGCGGGAGGTGTGACCGCGCTGGAGGGTCTCGCTTGCTCCACCGCGGCGGTGGGCGGCCGCGACGCGTCCGACACGCTCGTCGCATCGCGCTGCAACGAGGCCGCCGGGCGCGCTGCCAGACGCGTTTCGATGCGGCGGAAGAGCTCCTCGACGTTGAAGGGTTTCGTCACGTAGTCCAGGGCGCCGGCGTGCATCGCGTGCACCGCCTCCTGCACGCTCCCGAACGCAGTGATGAACACCACCGCGGCGTGTGCGCTGGTTTGAGGCATGCGTTGGAGGAGGTCCAGTCCGGAAAGACCCGGCATGCGCATGTCGGAGATGACCAGGTCGTAGGGTTGGCGCTCCAGCGCGGTGAGGGCTTCCTGCCCGTCGGCGGCCAGGCGCGCCTCGTAGCCGCGCTCCTGCGCCCAGCTGGCCAGCAGCTCGCGAATGGACGCGTGATCGTCCACCACCAACAAGCGCCGCGGCGCGGCGCCTCCCGAAATCACGCTTTGCGTCGAGATCGCCACGCTCGTTCTCCTTCGGCGTCGTGCCCGTCGGCGTCGTGCCTGTCCGAGCCGCTGCGACACGTCGGCTCGACCGCGGAGTCTTCGGCAACTTGGGTGCCATGGGCATTTCGACGCGGGACGTGCACGCAGCGCGCGTGGCACGGGCATTCGGCGTGGGGGGCGACCCCAGACGCGCGCTCGCCGGGCGGTCGAGAACTGGACGGGCGCACGCCGGCCGTTGCGATCGTCGTCTGGAGGGACGCCGGGAAGGCAGGCCCCGGGCCCCGCGAACGGGACCCGGGGCGGGCACGAAGCAGCAGCTTTGGAAGGTTCAGGGAAGGGTCACGACAAGGCTTGCCGCGAGCAGTTCCCCGGCGGGGAGCCCCTAGAGGTCGGCCACCGCGGTGGGTTCGGCGACGCGTGCCGCCCCCCCGCCCGCGTGGGCGCCCTCGAATCCTTTCAGCTTTTCGCGCAGCGTCTGTCGCGAGATGCCGAGCAGCTTGGCGGCCTGCGACTTGTTGCCGTTCGTGGCCTCGAGCGTCTTCGTGATGAAGAAGTACTCCATCACCTTCAGGCTGGTCGGCTTGAAGTTCTCGTCCAGGAACGAGGCGCGCTGCTTGACGACCTGGGTGTTCGGTGACACGAGCTCGACCGGCAGATGTTCGGGCAGCACCTCTTCGTCGGCTTCCAACAGCATGGCGCGCTCGATGACGTTCTTGAGCTCGCGTACGTTGCCGGGCCAGCTGTAGCTCTGCAGAATGCTGGTCACTTCCGGCGACAGCTTGCGTACGTTCTTTCCCAGCTCGGCGTTGTAGTGATCGATGAAGAAGTTGGCGATGAGCGGCACGTCGCCCAGGCGTTCGCGCAGCGGCGGCAGCTCGATGGGAATGACCTTGAGCCGATAGAACAGGTCCTTGCGGAACTGGCGCTCCTCGATGGCCTTCTCGAGGTCGCGGTTGGTGGCTGCGACGACACGCGTGCGCACTTCGAGGTCTTCCAGGCCGCCGACACGCCGGAAAGTCTTGTTCTCGATCAGGCGCAGCAGGCGGGTCTGGAGCGTCATGCCCATCTCGCCGATCTCGTCGAGGAACAGCGTGCCGTTCTCGGCGATCTCGACCAGGCCGCGCTTCTTGTTCTTGGCGTCGGTGAAGGCGCCCTTCTCGTGACCGAAGAGCTCGCTCTCCAGCAGCGGCTCGGGCAGCGCTCCGCAGTTGATCTCGACGAACGGCGCATCGCTGTGCGACGACTCGTGGATGGCGCGCGCGACGAGCTCCTTGCCGGTACCGCTCTCACCCGTGATGAGCACGGTCGTGGCCTTGCTCTGGCCGATCTTGCGTACGACGCGGAAGACGTCCTGCATGGCCGGACTGCGCCCGACGAAGTTGGCCGACCAGTCGTCGCGACTCTTCTCCATGGTGCGCAGCTGCGTGCGCAGATTCACCGTGGTCAAAGCGTGCTCGATCGTGACCTTGATCTTCTCGATCATGAACGGCTTGGTGAGAAAGTCGTAGCTGCCGAGCTTCATGGACTCGACGGCCTTGTCGACCTCTCCATAGGCGGTCATGACGATGACCGGAACGTCCGGGTTCTCCTTGCGCATGCGACGCAGCACCTCGAGCCCGTCGATCCCCGGCAGGCGCATGTCGAGAAGCACGCAGTCGGGGGTCTTGTCGGTGAACAGCTGCAGACCCTCCTCGCCCGAGGCCGCTTCGAGGATTTCGAAACCCGCGTTGCGAAGGCCCTCACCGAGCGACCATCGAATGGTTTTTTCGTCGTCGACGATCAGGATGGTCATGCGCATAAGCCCGAACTCCCCGTTTCCCGCTGCGAGTCAGTCACGTACCGCACCACGCCGCTGTGCGTGTGGCGCGGCAGCTCGATGACGAAGAGCGCGCCGCCTTGCGGCTCGCTCGCCACGTGTATGGTGCCTTCGTGCTCCTCGACGATCTTCAGGCTCA
>JBFJHN010000031.1:0-10005 GCA_041613275.1 Candidatus Krumholzibacteriia bacterium
AGGTCGTCCGGCACAAGGCGATCAACATGCGGCCGAAGGACGAGCACGTGGCGCACGAGGCGGTTAACTTCGACTACTTCCGCACCATTTCGGAGATCGATCGCCGGGTCGTGAAGCGTACGAGCGTGCGCGGCAGCCAGCTGTTCGAGCCGCTGTTCGAGTTCAGCGGCGCGTGCGTCGGCTGTGGTGAAACGCCTTACGTCAAGCTCTTGAGCCAGCTCTTCGGCGATCGGTCGCTGGTGGCCAATGCCACCGGCTGCTCGTCGATCTACGGCGGCAACCTGCCCACGACGCCCTGGTCGAAGAACGACGAGGGGCGCGGACCGGCGTGGTCGAACTCGCTTTTCGAGGACAACGCCGAGTTCGGGCTGGGGTTCCGGGTCACGCTCGACAACCACGCTGCCGCGGCGCGTGGGCTGGTGGAGAAGCTGCGCACGGACATCGGCGAAGAGCTGGCGCGCGGGATCCTGGACGCCGACCAATCCGACGAGACCGGGATCTACGAGCAACGCCTGCGTGTCGCGCAGCTCGAAGAACGTCTGGCGAAGATGAAGGGCGAAGAGGTGGAGAACCTGCGCTCGCTCGCCGGCGCGCTCACGCGAAAGAGCGTGTGGATCGTCGGCGGCGACGGTTGGGCCTACGACATCGGCTTCGGGGGTCTCGATCACGTCTTGGCCAGCGGGCGCGACGTCAACGTGCTGGTGCTCGACACCGAGGTGTACAGCAATACCGGCGGTCAGATGAGCAAGAGCACGCCGCGCGCCGCCGTCGCCAAGTTCGCCGCCGCGGGCAAGCCGCTTCCGAAAAAAGATATGGGGCTGTTGGCCATGACCTACGGTGGAGTCTACGTGGCGCGCGTCGCCATGGGAGCCAACGATGCACAAACCATTCGTGCCTTCCTGGAGGCGGAGTCGTGGCCGGGGCCGTCGATCATCCTCGCCTACAGCCACTGCATCGCGCACGGCATTCCGATGCGCACCGGCATGACGAACCAGCGCCTGGCGGTGCAGAGCGGACACTGGCCTCTGTTCCGCTACGACCCGCGGCGCGCAGCCGCGGGCGAGAATCCGATGAAGCTGGATTCGAAGCGTCCAACCGTTCCGCTGCGCGAATACCTCTACGCCGAGACGCGCTACAAGATGCTGGTGAAGGCCATGCCGGAGCGTGCACGCAAGTTGCTCGCCGAGGCCGAGCGTGACGTACGCACGCGCTGGCAGACGTACGAGACGCTTGCGGCGCTTCCTCCCGAACGTCCTCAGTCGGAGCAGCAAAAGGGCGAGCAAACGAAGCCCGGAGCGGCGAAGCCCAACGCGGACAAGTCCAAGCGTGCGGAGGCAAAGACATGATCGACCTCACGACCACGTACCTGGGCATGACACTTCAAAACCCAGTGGTCGCCTCGGCGTCGCCGCTGTCGCGCAACATCGAGACCGCCAAACGGCTGGAGGACAACGGCGTGGCCGCGCTGGTGATGGATTCGCTGTTCGAGGAGGAGATCCTCCAGGATCAGCACGAGCTGCACGACCACACGCAGATGGGCACCGAGTCCTTCGCCGAGTCGTTGAGCTACTTCCCGGTGCACGAAAACTACGAGATGTTCGGCGAGGACTACCTCGAGCGTCTGTATCAGCTCAAGCGCGCGCTGTCGATCCCGGTCATCGCAAGCCTCAACGGCCACACGCCCGGAGGCTGGGTGCGCTTCGCCGAGATGTTCGAGCAGGCCGGAGCCGACGCGCTCGAGCTCAACGTCTACTTCCTGCCCACCGATCCGCTCGAGACGTCCGAGGCGGTGGAGAAGCGTTACCTGGACATTTTGGAGTCGGTGCGCAGCACCGTGCACATCCCGGTGGCGATCAAGCTGGGCCCTTTCTTCAGCTCCTTCGTCCACATGGCGCAAAAGCTGGAGAGCGCGGGTGCCAACGGTCTGGTGCTCTTCAACCGCTTCTACCAACCCGACATCGATCTCGAAGATCTGTCGTTGGAACCCAGTGTTCTGCTCAGCACACCGCAGGCCATGCGCCTGCCGCTGCGCTGGATCGCGATCCTGCGTAACCAGATCGGCGTCAGCCTCGCGGCCACGAGCGGTGTCCATACGGGCGCCGATGTCATCAAGATGATCCTGGTCGGCGCCGACGCGATCCAGATGGCTTCGGCGCTGCTCATCCACGGACCTCGACACGTTCAGGACGTTCTCACGCATCTGCAAGCTTGGATGGAAGAGCGTGAATATGACTCCGTTGCTCAGATGAAGGGCAGCATGAGCTATGCGCACGTCCCGAATCCCGGAGAGTTCGAGCGCGCGAATTACATGCGCCTCCTCCGCAGTTTCCGGTAGTCGCCCATTCGAATCGGACCACAACCGCTGCGAGTGGGGCACCCTGCGCCCCGACTCAAGCGACTTTGTGAACTATTTCACAAGGGTTTGGCTGTTTCCCGGTGCCACAAATTCGACGCGCCTGCACCCGTGTCGCGTGCCTCTTTTGGAGTCAAGCACACCTCCGGGTGCGCTGCGTTGCGCCGTCACACGCCTCTCACGCGCCGTTCGCTCAAAAGGTCGCAACCGGCACGCACTTCGCTTTGCGTCGAGAAACGGGACGCGTCGCAGGCACTCTGCAGACGCGCGCCGCACATGAAACGAGAACGAAGTGGCCAAACGAGAGCCAACTCGTCCGCAAGAGACTTCGATGCTGACCCCGTACCGGCACGGTGTCATCTTGCTCCTGACCGACAACCCCAAGTTCGCGGGGGTCGTTTCGCATGCGGTGGAGTCGTTGGGTGCCAGCGCACCACGACTGAGCACCGTCCGCGACAACGCCGATTGCCGCATCGCCATTCGCCTGCTCGGACCGAGCCTTCTGGTCCTGGACGACTCGAACGCGCCAGAAGAAGGCCCCCGACTCCTCGAGGAGCTACTCGAGATCCGCCCGGGCACGCCGATCATCTACATTGCGTCGCGACACAGCCTCGAGTTCGAGCGCCAGGTGCGCCGCCGAGGCGTCCTGCTCTACGCCGCCATGCCCGACAACCAGGACGAGCTTGCGACCACACTCACGCGCATGTTGGCGTCGTTCGTGCGCGGCAGCGGCTCGCAGGACACGCACTGATCCCCTCGCGTGCGTCGAAGCAGCGCGGCTCCAGCAGAGCGGCGTTCGACCGTGCGATGACCCGGGACGAGAGGCATCGGCCATGTCCAGATGGATCACGCTCCTCGAGAGCGGCTCGATCCGCAGGCGCCTGCAGGCTTCGATCGTCGTATTGGCCTTGCTGCCGCTCGTCGTGCTGATCGTGAGCGTGCAACAGCTGCAAAGCATGTCCAACGACGCGCGTCACGTCGCGCTGGCTGGGACGTTGCGCATGAGCGCGTTCATCGTCGCGGCGCAGCTCAACAGCCACCTGGCCCACCCCGAACCGTACAAGCTGGAGATCGTCGACGACGAGCTGGAGCGCATGCGCGAAACGCTGGACGTGCTCGCCCGCGGCTCCGAGGAACGCGGGATCGCGCCGGCCCGACAGCCTGCGGTGCGCGAGAAGGTCTCCGAGGCGATGCACGCGCTGGACTTGTACAACCGCGTGACCGACGAGACGCTCGCGATGGCGCGCTCCGAACAGCTCTCGAGCGAACGCTTGGAGGAAGCCATGCTCGACGTGCTGGGTTCGGCGTACGGCTTTCTGGCGTTGTCGAACCTGACGACGCGCAGCCTGGAAGAGCATGCGCGCGCATCGGTCCAGAGGCTACAGATCTTTCAAGGCGTCGCCGTGGTGCTGGCGCTGCTCATCACCGCGCTCACGCTCTGGGCCGTTCGGCGCTTCGTCCTGCGCCCGATCCCCACGTTCCTCGACGCTTTCTCGAACGTCTCGGCGGGTCGTTACGGAGTGCACGTGCAGGTTGCGGGCGAGAACGAGTTCGCGCGTCTCGCAGACGCGTTCAACGGCATGTCGGACGCGCTCGAGAACGCATACCGCGAGCTCGTACGTCGTCAAACCGAGATTCTCGAGAAGAACTCGGAGCTGGAGCGTGCCGCCAAGATCAAGTCGCAGTTCGTGTCCAACGTGTCGCACGAGCTGCGCACGCCGCTGAGCGCCGTCATCGGCTACTCCAAGCTCTTGCAGCGCGGGGTGTACGGAGAGGTCCCGCAGTCGATTCGCGACGCACTGCAGGGCATCGAAGAGAGCACGCGGGGACTGACCAACCTCGTCAACGACATCCTCGAGCTGGCGAAGATCGAATCGGGACGCAGCGCCGTGCACGACGAGCGCCTGAACCCGGCTGACGTCGTGCGCGAGGCCGGCGAAATCCTGCGTCCTCTCGCTGCGGCGAAGGGGCTAGAGCTGCGTATCCAGGTTCCGGAAACCTCGCGCGAGATCATGACCGATCGTGACAAGCTGCGCCGCATTCTCGTCAACCTGGGAGCCAACGCGGTCAAGTTCACGCGCCGGGGTTCGGTGGCGCTCTGCCTGCGCACCGGTGACCCGTCGCATCTCGAGATCGACGTCGCGGACACGGGCATCGGCATCGCGGCCTCCGACCTCGAGCAGATTTTCGAGGACTTCGTGCAGCTCGAGGAGTCCGACACGCGCGAGCACGCCGGCACCGGGCTCGGCCTGCCCATCAGCCGTGATCTGGCTCGGCTCCTCGGCGGCGATATCCACGTGGAAAGCGCGCCGGGCCAGGGCTCGACGTTCACCGTCTTCCTGCCGTGGCAGCGGAGCGCGCAAGGCGCGCCGGACCTGCAGGCATCCTCGGGTCCGGCGTCCGCGCTGGGCACTTCTCAAGGAGGCTCTCCATGAACCCCCACGAATCGCCGGAGAAGCAGGCCGGCAAGCGTGTTCTGGTGGTGGACGACGATCCGCACCACAACAAGATTGTCGCCGATCTGCTCGATCACGAGGGCTACGACGTGCGCACCGCGCTGAGCACGAAGTCCGCGGTGTCCCAGCATTGGGACTTCAACCCGGACATCGTGATCCTCGACATCATGATGCCCAAGCTGGACGGCTACACGGCCTGCGACGTCTTCCGCAAGGTGCACCCGAACCTGCCGATCGTCATGCTGTCCGCGAAGGATCGCACCGACGACATCCAGGAAGCCGTCGACTGGGGGGCGGACTTCTATCTGACGAAGCCCTTCGACCCGGACGAGCTGCTTGCGGTGGTGCGCAGACTGTTGCTGGAGAAGACGGCCGCGTCCGAAAGCGAAGGCGACGCGTAGCTCGAGGCGCGTCGCGTGACATGTGCGCGCGGCGGGGGGGACACCCGCCGCGACAACGCGCTCGCCGCCGCACTGCAAAGTGTGCCGATCCGAAGCGTCCGTCCGTCGGGCGATCCAATCCGAGTGTGTCGCTCGGAGACAGCCGCGAAAACTCGCTCCCCGCAGACCCCGCGAAACCCTTGACTCCGCTGTACTTGGCGCTCCGCGAAGAGGCGGCATGCCCTTCGCAAGGCCGCGGGTGGCGCAGTGTCACCTCGTAGCGGATCGCGGAGGCCAGCATGCAAGCCCACGACAAGCGACCCCGCGGATCGACCAAGCCGTCCGACGCAAGCGGTCGGCGCTCTTTCCGCTTTGGGATCCCCGAGATCCTCTTCTCGATGAAGTTCGCCATCTGGATCGCGGTGATCCTGGCCGTGACTTCCATCGCCGGCGTTCTGGTGCAGGAGTTCTACCCGGTGCGCAACGAGCATCAGGCGCATCAGCTGTCCGAGCTCCTGCCGGCGCCGCTCTATGGACTCTTCATGGCGCTGCAGATGTACGACCCGTTTCGTGCCGTGTGGTTCCGGGTGCTTTTGGGTCTTTTGGCGCTCAGCCTGCTGCTGTGCTCGATGCGCAACTTCCGCCCGAACTTCACCCAGGCGTTTCGCGTGCGCCCGCTCCGGGACCCGCGTCTGTTTGCGCACCTGCCCGACTCCTACCGGCTGAACCGTGTGTCCGCCGACCTCTTCGACACGGTGGTGCGCGGTCTGCGGCGCAGGCTGTTCTTCGGCACGGTCGAAGACAGCGCCGAGCAGAAGGTGGCGGCGTTTCACCGCGGCGGCATTGCGCGCGCGGGGCCCGTGCTCCTGCACGTTGGCATTCTGGTCTTGGTGGTCGGCGGTCTGTTCTCGAGCCTGGTGGGCAAGCGCGGCATGCTGATCGGCAGCCCGGGCGAGATCCTGGCCCTGGGCGACAGCCCGTACCAGCTCCGCATCGATCGCTTCGACATCGACACCAACGAGATGGGCCAGGTGAAGCAGTACCGCTCGCTCGTCACCGTCCTGGACGGTGACCGCGAAGTGCTGCAGCGCGAGATCGAGGTCAACAAGCCGCTGCGCTTCGCGGGCTTCAACCTCTACCAGTCGACCTACGAGGCCGATCCCAGCCGCGCGGCATCGATGCTGATCCGCGTGCGCCCGCGGCTCCCGCAAGCCGAGGATCCCGGCCACGGCAATCCCGGCCACGTGCACACCGAAGATCAGCCGCACACCACAGCCGGACTCGGCGAGCCCATCGGCGTGATCGACGCCGACATGCAGGGAACGTTCGACGTGCCCGGCAATCCCGGCTTCACGTTCCGGGCTCGGCGGTTCTTCGCCCATTTGAAGATCACCGAACAGGGTCCGGTGAACGCGTCGCGCGACATGGTGAACCCCGCTGTCGAGCTCGTGGTGCTTCAGGATGGTGAGCCGTTCGCCGTGCAGTGGGCGTTTGGACGCTTCCCCGCACACGCGCGCGAAGAGCTGCCGTTCGTTTTGGAGCTGGTGGACGCGCGGCCCGTCATGGCCACGGGCCTCGAGATGAACACGAACCCGGGCGCGCCGCTCATTTGGTTCGGCCTGATCCTCTCGACCGTGGCGTTGGTGCTGTGCTTTCTCATCCAGCACCACACGATCTACCTGATCGCCCAGCCGACGCCGAAAGGCTGGACGCTGTGGCTGGCAGGTCGAGCCACGCGCGAGCGCATTGCCTTCTCGAGCGCCTTCGAACGCTTCGCGCGGGAGGTCCACCGCACCGCCAAGCGTTTGAAGGAAGCCGAACGTACGAGCGAGTCGCCCGCGACGGCGGCGGGGCAGATCGAGAACCACGCGGCACGCGACGCCGAAACGGCGAACCGCTGAGGAAGGGAGCGAAGCGATGCCCGAGACATTCGACATCAAGCTGTTCTGGTGGGTGTACTGGCTGTACCTGGCTTCGTTCCTGTTCTTCACGGTCTTCGGGGCCACGCGCGGCGTGCGCGTCGGGCGCGCGGCCACGTGGGTCTTGGGCGTGGGCTTCGTCCTGCACACCGTGGCACTTTCCTGGCGCTGGTGGCTGTCGGGCCACGTGCCCATGGCCAACATGTACGAGTACGCCTCGCTGCTCGCGTGGTTTGCGGTGCTGTCGTACCTGTACATCGAGTGGCGCTACCGCAAGACCATCGTCGGCACGTTCGTCGCGCCAGTGGTCGTGGCCGTCATGACGTGCGCGTCGCTGCTGCCGAAGGAGATCACGCAGCAGCTCATGCCGGCGCTGCAGAGCTACTGGCTGTGGATCCACGTGTCGATGGCCGCTCTGGGCGAGGGCGCTTTCCTCGTAGCCTTCGCGGTGAGCGTGATGTACCTGATTCGGGAGCTACGAGAAAAGCGCACGGGTCTGTCGGAAGTCCGCGCACACGCTTCCATGCGTCGGCCGGCGCGAGAGGCCGTCGCCGTGCCGGGTGCGGCTCCGGGTGGAGTCACGGTGCTGGACGTCGACGATGACGTCGACGAGTCGATCGAGCAGCTGATGCACGAGGTGGGCACGCGCGACGCGAAGCGCGGCGGAAAGTCGCGCGGCTCGGGCAACGGTGCGGGCAACGACCCAGGCGACGGCACGGACGGCGGCGTTCTGCCTTCGTTGCGTTTGCTCGACGAGATCAACTATCGCGCGGTGGCCATCGGATACCCGCTCTTCACCATCGGCGCGCTGTTCGCCGGCGCGGTGTGGGCGTACGAAGCCTGGGGCAGCTTCTGGAGCTGGGACCCCAAGGAGGTTGGCGCTCTGATCATCTGGTTCTTCTACACCGCGTACTTGCACGCGCGTTTGCAGCGCGGGTGGTCGGGTCGGCGCGCGGCCTGGTTGTCGATCGCGGGGTTCGCAATCGTGATTCTGTCTTTCCTCGGGAACCTGTGGCTCGGCGGCAATCACGCTTACACGTGATCGCGTGTAGCCCGCAGGAGGTGTGAGACCATGGCAACGATCTGGACCTCGCGATACGCATCCCGCGTCCAGCGCTTGTCCCGCTCGGAGATCCGTGAGCTTCTGCGCATCGCCACGCAGCCGAACGTCATTTCGTTTGCGGGTGGTCTGCCGGCGCCGGAAGCCTTTCCGATGGAAGCCATTCGTGAGGCCACGCAGCGCGTGCTCGATCAACATGGCGCTCGCGCGTTGCAGTACAGCGCAACCGAGGGCTACGAGCCTCTGCGGGAGCTCATCGCGCGCCACACGCTGCGATACGGCATCGCCGCACGCCCGTCGAACGTGCTGATCACCTCAGGATCGCAGCAGGCGCTCGATCTCATCGGCAAGCTGTTCCTCGAGCCCGGCGACACCGTGCTGGTCGAAGATCCCACCTACTTGGGCGCCGTGCAGGCGTTTCGCGCCTACGGCGTGGAGTTTCTCACCGTTCCCGTGGACCACGACGGCGTGCGTGCCGATCGCCTCGAGAAGGTGCTCCAGCAGAAGCGCCCGAAGCTGCTGTACCTGCTGCCGAACTTCCAGAATCCGAGCGGTGTGACGATGAGCGAGCTGCGACGCCAGGAGGTCGTCGCGCTGGCCGAGCGCCACGCACTCCCCATCGTCGAGGACGACCCCTACGGCCAGCTGCGTTACGAAGGCGATCATCTCACACCGCTCTTCGTGCTCGATGGCGAGCAACAACGCGAACGGCACTCGGACGATCCGATCCGCGGCACGCACGTCGTGTACACGAGCACGTTCTCGAAGCTCCTGGCGCCGGGCCTGCGCGTCGGTTGGATCCTGGCACCCGAGGAGGTCATCGCGCAGCTCACGCTGGTGAAGCAGGGCACCGACCTGCACACCAGCACGTTCTCGCAGGTCGTGGCCCATGAGACCTGTCGCGGCGGCTTTCTCGATCGGCACGTGCGTGTGATCCGCAAGCTGTACGCCGAGCGTCGCGCCGCGATGCTCGCCGCGCTGGAACAGCACATGCCGTCCGAGGTGCAGTGGACGCGGCCGCAGGGCGGCTTGTTCCTGTGGATCACGCTGCCCTTCGAGCTGGACGCTCGGGAGGTGCTCAAGGTGGCTCTCAACAAGGGTGTGGCGTTCGTACCCGGCGGCGCTTTCCATGCTGCGGGCGGAGGAAACTACACCATGCGGCTCAACTTCTCGTACTGCAATCCCGAACGCATCGAGGACGGCATCGCGCGCTTGGCCGAAGCCGTGCGAGAATGCCTGGTCGAATCGACGTTTCATTCGCTGACCCGAGGGACGGGTACAGCTGAACCTCCCGAAGGGGGAATCGAGGTGAAGTCATGAAACGCCTGTGTGCCCGTCTGGCGCCGTTGGCGGTGATCGTGGGAGTCATGGCGGGGTTCGTGGCTGCTTCCGCCGAGGACGCCGAGCACAAGTTCATCGGCGTCCAGAAATGTGGCATGTGCCACAAGTCCGAGAAGAAGGGCAACCAGCTGGGGCAGTGGGAAGCCAGCAAGCACGCCAAGGCTTTCGAGACGCTGGCGAGCCCGGAGGCGTTGAAGATCGCCAAGGAGAAAGGCCTCGACGTCCCGCCCCAGAAGGCCGACGCCTGTCTCAAGTGTCACGTGACTGGCCACGGCATGAAGGCCGAGCTTTTCGAGGCATCCTTCAAGCCCGAACAGGGCGTGCAGTGCGAAACGTGCCACGGTGCGGGAAGCGGCTACAAGTCGCTCAAGATCATGAAGGATCGCGAGGCCTCCGTTGCTGCTGGCCTGTTGGTGCCCAACAAGGAAACCTGCCTGGCGTGCCACAACGAGGAAAGCCCGACGTACAAGGGCTTCGATTTCGACAAGGCTTGGGC
>JBFJHN010000032.1:0-9981 GCA_041613275.1 Candidatus Krumholzibacteriia bacterium
CCCGTCAGAGTCAGCAAGCCAACGCTTGCAACACGCTCGACGCTCAGCGTACTGCCCAGTGTCCGGAACAAGCCGAACAGAGCGTCCGCCAGCCGCTTCTGCGTGTGATACTGCTTCTGATAGTCCGTCGCCGTTTCCCGTACGGGTGCGACGTGCTTTGCTTTGGCCATTCACGTACTCCTGCCCGCGGCGAAGAATGCAAACTTCCGTCCAGTGAACAAACGCGTCTTTTTGCGTTGGCCCCCGCCGCGGCGTGCATCGACATCGACGATGCGAAACGCCATACCCCAGCGAGTCACCACGCGAAACACCGAACGTTCTTCGGTCAAAACCGTAGATTGTCCGGGGTCGTTCGCGGTTGGTTGCGTCTTGCGCGCCGGGGAGCGCCGCCGGGGCGCTTCCCCGACACGGGGAACACGGATTGCACATGCCGCCGTGACGCGCGCGCGACGCCCACGGCCCGAGCGCCCCAGCACGTCGACGCGCGCACGCGTGACGCTCGGCGCGGTCCGGAACGCACGTCGTGGTGCGTGCGGAATTCGCTGTGTCGTCGCCGTCCGCAAACGTGCTCGTGCAGATGTCGCGTTCGAATCGAATGCCTGACAGGACGGTCGAAGGACCGCATGGACGTGGTGCTTTCTCGATGAAGCGGGTCTCCTTCCACACATCCGCACGGCGCCTCGACGTGGGCTCCGCCGGCAGCACCTGGGTGTTACGCGCGGTGGCCACGCTCGTCGCGGTCGTGTCCACCCTTGCGGTTGCGGGGATCGCCCGCGCCGTCACCTATCGCGTGGCCGCCGGAACCTACGCGGGTGACGACGCCCCGGCACACGCGATCAGCGGACTCGGTTTCCAACCGGACCTCGTGTTCATCAAGGGCGAGCGAGTGGATCCGAGCGTCATCCGCACCACGCCGATGACGCCGGGCTTCGCCAAGCGCATTGGGACCAACAGCACGATCGCTGCGAACCTCATCACCTCGCTCGATGCGGACGGATTCACCGTCGGGTCCGACGCCGATGTCAACTCCGCCGCTTCCAGCTATCACTGGGTGGCCTTCGAGGCCGACCCGGCCCGGCTCGTAGTGGGCTCCTACGTGGGGGACGGCGTCGACAATACCCACGTCGCCGTGGGCTTCCAGCCGACCTATGTCATCGTGATGAGCGCGAGCAACGACGAAGCCGTGCAGCGTTTCGCCCAGCAGCCGGTGGATCAATGTTTGCCCTTCAGCGGTGGACCCGCGTTCGGCGATGGCATTCAGAACTTCGATGCCAGCGGATTCGAGGTTGGACAGCACGTCACGGTGAACTCTCCGGGCACCACGTACTACTACATCGCCTGGGCGGCAACGCCGCGCGTCATCGCCGACGGCACCTACACCGGCGACGGTGCGGCCGATCGGGACGAGGTCATCGGCTTCAAGCCGCGCTTCATGATCGTCAACGGCACGATGCTCTCTCAGCCTGCGATCGCGCGCACCGACTCGATGGCTGCGGACGTTTGCGTGTACATCGATCCTCTCGGCTCGACGCTGAGCGACGGCATCCGCAACTTCAACTCCAACGGCTTCAAGCTCGGCTCGAACAGCGCAGCGAACGCCACCGGCGTGACCTATTACTGGACGGCCTTCAACAGCGCGATGGATCTGGAGCTTTCGGGCGCGGTCGACAACGCCGGGCCTGCGGAAGGCGACACGCTCCGGTACACCTGGACTCTGACCAACAACGGCCCGGGCGACGCCACCGCCGTCGACGTCGAGAACATTCTGCCGTCGGGGCTCACGTACGAGCTGGGCATCGCAAGTCAGGGAACCTACATCCCGGCGAGCAGCCTGTGGTCCGCCGGTGGACTTGCGAGCGGCGCCAGCGCGACGCTCACGATCGATGCCATCCTCGACCCCGGAACATCGGGAAGCACGATCTCGAACCCGGCGCACATCAGCGCGTACCTCGGTGCGGGCGACATCAACGCCGCCAACGACAGCACTTTCGTCGACGTCACTGTGGCGAGCGTCGACCTCACCACCACGAAGACGGTCGACGATCCCAACCCGGCCGAGACCGATACCATCCAGTTCACGATCACGGTGACCAACAACGGGCCGGACCCCGGTACGCAGGTGCAGGTGTTCGACCCCCTCCCCGCGGGCCTGACCTACGTCACGTCCGCAGCCAGCGTGGGCTCCTACAACTCGGGCACCGGCCTGTGGTTCATCGGCAATCTGGCGAACGGCGCCAACGCTACGCTCACGCTCGACACCAGCGTGGATCTCGGGACCGCGGGTACGACGATCACCAACGTGGCGAATGGCTTGCTGCTGGAATCCGACCCGGTGCCTGCGGACAACGTCGATTCCGTCGACGTCGACGTCAGTGCGATCGCGCCGCTCGCAGCCGATCTGCAAGTGCTCAAGATGATCGACAACCCGACGCCGCACGAAGGCGACTTCGTGCGCTACACGGTGACGGTGCGCAACAACGGACCGAATCCGGCGACCGGCGTCGAGGTGACCGACGTCCTCCCGAGCCAGGTCACCTATCAGGTGCACGGCACCAGCCACGGCACCTACGACCCGGGGACGGGCTCGTGGTCGTTGGGCGGTCTGCTGGTGGACAGCACGGCGTCGTTGACGCTGGACGTGACGATCAACTCACGAACGGGGGCGTCCTCGATCACCAACAGCGCCTGGGTCGAGGCCGTCGATCAGGCCGATGCGGTCGCTGCCAACGACACGGCGCGCGTGATCGTGCGCACGATGGAAGTACAGGCCATCCCGCTGGGAAGCCAAACCGTTCTCCCGGGAACGCCGCAAGTCGTGCTGCTGGCCCTGCAGGTGACGAACCACGCTCAAAGCAGCAACACGCTCACCGATCTCACGCTGAACGCTGCCTCGCCGCTCAGCTTCCTGCGCCTGTGGCTGGATGACGGGGATCTGCAGTTCAGCGCGGCCGAAGATGCACTGGTGCGCGCCGGTGTGCCCAGCGCGGGAACGTGGAGCCCCACCGGCATGAGCTTGACGATGCCTGTCGAGGAACCCGTCGTGTTGTTCGTTACGGGCGACGTGTCGTCGACTGCTTCGCCGCACGCGAGCCCTCTCACCGTGAGTGTGGCCAACCCCTCAGATCTCACCTGGACCAACGCGGCGTCCGTGGTGACGAACGTTGGATTCCCTCTGCGCAGCCCGGGTGCGATCACCGTCGAGGACCTCGCTCTCGCGCAGCTCACGTTCGTTCCCACGGCGAGCACGACTGCGACCCCTGGGACCGACTTGGTTGCGGTCATGCAGGTCGGGGTTCCGGACAACGGAGCTCAGGCCGACAGCCTGTCGCGCTTCGAAGTGCAGCAGGTGGGCAGCGCTCTCGCGACGACCGACATCGAGCGCATGAGATTGCTCGAGATGACGACGTCGTTCCAGGACACCACGCCTCCCGATCCGCGTCCGAACCCACCCGACCCCGAACCGGGCGAGCTTCCCGCGCAGCCGAAGCCCGGCGCGCGCGTGTGGAAGCCGGTGGACTTGGGCGAGCTCTTCCACATCGGTGCGGGGCGCTGGTCCACGAACGGCTTGGCGCATCCGGTTCCGGCCGGCGGAACGTCGCTGCGTGTCGTCGTCGACATCGCCGCCGCCGCCCGCGACGGACGTACCGTGCAGCTGCAGCTGCCGCTGTCTGCGCTCGAGTTCACGTCGGGCCGGCGAGGTCCCGAGGACGCGGCCTGGACCAACCCGGACAGCGTCGTCGTGCGTGCCAACAACACCCTGGATGTCGTGCAAACGGCGGTGACCTCGCCGGGTGCGCCAGTGCCGCGCGGCGTCGGCGAGCTTCCCGTTCTGGGGCTCGAGCTCACGGCACGCAGCTCCACGTCGGACACGTTGACCTCGTTGCGGTTGGTGCACGTGTCCTCGGGGCCGGTCGGATTCGCCACCGACCCCCATGCGCAGGTGCAGGCCGTCGAGCTGTGGCTCGACGTCGATCGAGACGGTGCGCGGACGGGAAGCGACACGCTGCTCGAAGCGGTGGCACCCAACGGTGCGGGTGAGCTGCTGTTCGGTGCGACGACGCCGCTGCAGGTCGTCTTGGACGTCAATCAGCCCGTGCGTTTGTTGGCCACGCTGACGCCCCACGCCACCTTGGTGCGCGACGCCGAGCAGCTGCGCGTGCGACTCGAACAGGCCTCCGACGTTGGAACCGCGGGAGGTTTGAGCGTGCAGATGTCCGGCCCGTTCGAGACCTCGAACCCGCCGATCGTCGATGGCCAGGCTGCGAACGGATACACGGTCGTGCCGATCGCCGGCGGCGTCCTCCTGTCGGGCGCCGCGCGCGCCGTGGCGTTGGACATCACCGTTCCCTCGAACGGCGTCGATCCGGACGTCCTCGAAGGCTTGCGGGTCGACAACGCCGGCAGCGCTCTGGCGAACGACATCGCCAAGATGGAGCTCTTTGCCGACGACGGTGACGGAACGATCGGCGCCGGTGACACCTTCGTGGCCGAGCTCACGGCCATCAGCAAGAGCAGCTGGGAAGTCACCGGACTCGGCGTGGCGCTTCCCAACGACGTGCCGCAACGCTTTCTGGTGACCATCGACGTCTCGCAGACACCATCGGCCGGCGCCACGTTCCAGGCACGCGTCCCGGTGAACGGCATCAGCGTGTTCACGGGCAACGATGGTCCAAACGACGTCACGCTGTCCGGTGGGAACGCGCTCATTCTCTCCGCAGCCGACCGCGTGACGTGGCTCGCAGGCGTCAGCGGCAGCAGCACCGTGCTGCCCAACGCGCGCACGAAGCCGGTTCTGGTGTTCGAGGTCTTCAACGGCTACAGCAACGCGCGCACGTTGCAGTCGCTCAACGTGACGTTGACAGGAACGGCCAGCGACATGGAGTTCGGCAACTGGGGCCTGTATCCGGATGAGGACGAAAACGGCCTCCCAGACGCGAATGCGCTCGCTGTCGCCTCGCCGATCCTGGGACGCGTGCAGTTCGACGTCGACTACGCGCTGGCGCCGCAGCAACAGCACCGGCTGCTGGTCACCTACGATCTCGCGGCGTCCAACGTGCGCGACGGCGCGCGGGTCGACGCAGCCGTGCAGGCGGGCTCCGACATTCGCTACGCCGACGGCGGTACGACGTCGGCGGCCTCTTTCCCCTTGGACTCGCCCGGCACCGACACGGTGGATGGGTTCATTCGCGCCCAGGTCTCGAGCCGCAACGTTGCCTCGCGCGCTCTGGGCGGCGGCGAGACCGACGTGCTCACGCTCGATTTCACGCTGCCTTCTGACGGCAGCGTGGACGACACGCTCGCGCGGCTCGACCTCGAGCACGTGAACGCCGCGACGGCGGCCGAGCTGGGCGTCGACCTGACCGCGGTCCGGCTGTGGCGCGAGAGCGATCTCGAGCCGTTGACGGGCACTTTCGATCCCGGAGCCGACGTCCCGGTGGCCGTCGCCGTCGACCCCAATCCGCCGAGTGCGACGTTGCGTTTCGGCGCACTGAGCGAGCCGATCGCGAGCGGAGGACAGCGCTTCTACGTCACCGCCGACGTCGCCGCCAGCCCGACCGACGGGCGCGTCGTGCACTTGCGCATCCCGCGTTTCGGCGTCGACATGGTGTCGAACAACGACGGTCCTCTCGACGCGGTCGTCACGGGCACGGCGCAGCACACCTTTTCGTCGAGCGACCTGCTCGCCAGCGTCGACGTCTCCCCCAGCTTCGCCAGCCGAGGTCAGGTGGTGAGCGTCACCGTGCCGGTGCGCAATCAGGGTACGACCACTCTGAACGGCGTGATCCCGGTGCGCATGGATGTCGCGCCCGCGAGCGCCGCCACGCTCGTCGCGGGGCCGACGCCTTCGAGCTTGACGCTCGCACCCGCCGCTGAAGACGTGTTCACCTACCAGTTCCAGCTCGACGAGATCGGTAGCGTGCAATTCACCGCGCAGGTGGCGTTGTCGGATTCTTCGCTTCCGAGCGACGTAGTCACAAGCTCGCTGCTGCAGGTGGTCGACCCCCCCAGCCAGCTCGACCTGTCGATGCAGTCGAACCTGCCGCCTTCCGTGAACCGCGGACAACGCGTCACACCGCTCGTGTGGCGGCTGTCACACCCCGATCCCGATTCGACGAGCGCCGACGTACGCGTCGACTCGGTGGTCGTCCGCATTCAGAACGCAGCCGGCGCGCCGCTGCCGGCGATCGACGCGCTGGACGACTTCGAAATTCGTACCGGCGGCATCGTGCACGCGGCGTCTGCTTCGATTCCTTCGGCGTCGGAGCTGCGCATCGCGCTCGAGGTACCGCTCGTGCTGCAGGGCGGCCAGACCGTGGAGCTGCCGTTCGCCGTCACCATCGCCGCGCAGGCGGCCGCCGACAACGTGCGCTTCAGCCTGGACGGCGTGGACGCGGTGTACGCCGTCGACGCCAACAACGGTCAGCCGGTGAGCGTGAACGCCGCGCTGCCGTGGAACACCGAGGCCACGACGATCTACACGCGCGCGGTGACGCTCGACGTCGCGCCCTTGGCGACGCTGCCCAACCGCGTCAACGCGGGTCAGAGAAGCATCGCGGCGGGACGCTTCGAGCTCGGATTGCCCGGGGCCGTGAACGAAAGCGAGGCGCGGCTGGTTCAGTTGACGGTCGCGTTGCAGGATTCCCTCAGCGCCTCGATCGCACCGGACCAGCTGCTCAACCAGGTCGTCGTCCGCAGCGGGACGACCGAGCTCCTGCGCACCTCGAGCTTCCAGGTGAGCGGCGGTGCCCTGGTCCTTCCGCTGACCATTCCGAAGCTCGTGGTCTCGGGTGCGCTGGAAACCGTTGAGCTCCAGCTCGACCTGCGCAGCGATCCGGTCGTCGACCGTTTCAGCGTCGTCGTGCAGGACTCCGCCGCGCTGGTCGTGCGTGACGGTCCGAGCGGCGAGCTCGTCAGCGTCCGGCTGCAGTCGCCGGCGGCTTTCCCCTGGACCCAGGGCCCTGCGCGCGTGCAGTCCGCGGCCACGAACGTCGCCGTGGCCGCGAGCAGCCTCACGCCCGCGAGCGGCGTTCCAGGGCAAACGAACGTACGCATTGCGGCGCTCGAGCTCGCGCGCCCGTCGGATGCCAGCGATGCCGCAGACGTGATGGTCCGCGGGCTTGCGTTCCAGGCTCTCGACGACTTTGGCAACGTTCTGGTGCCCGCCGACATCATGACCACGGCCCGCGTCGTGGCCGACGGTGCACTGGTGCCGTCCACCGGCTCGCCTCCCAGCACCAACAGCGCCTACGCGCTGCAGCTCGTCACGCCGCTGGCTCTCGCGCCGCAGGATTCCTTGCGCGTCGAGATCGAGGTGGACCTCACGAGCGCGTTGGCCGCCACGCAGCTGCGCTTCGGTTTCGAGACCGACGCGCTCGACGTCGTTGACGCCAACGATCCCTCCAACGTCGTTCCCGCATCCGGGCTTCCGTTTGCGACTGGAATCATCCGCATCGTCGCCACGCCCAATCGTGTCGCGCTCGGACCGCTGGCGGATCCGCCCGCGAACGTTGCGCCCGGCGCAACGGTGCAGGCTTTGACCGTGCGCGTGCGGCACCCGGGTGCAGCCAACGAGGGTCCGGTACAAGCGCAGCAGCTGACGTTCTTCCTGCGCGATGTGGCCGGCGCACCGCTGGCATGGGACACGCTGATTTCCGGCGCGACCGCGCGTGTGAACGGCAGTACCCTCACGGGGACGCGGAACAATGACGCGTTGGCATTCGATCTCTCCGGTGCAGCGTCTCTCGACACCGGCGACGACCTCGACGTGGATCTCGATCTCGAGATCCTGCCGACACCGTCGGTCGCGGATTTCCGCCTGCAGCTCGACACCTCCAGCCTCGTGGCCACGAGCGGCGGCACGACGCTGCCGACCATCGCGCTGGACGGCACCAACCTGCCGTGGTTGTCGCCGTCGCTGCACATCACCTCTCAGGACTTGCAGAGCAGCTTCGCCAGCTATCCGAACCCTTTCACTCCGGGCCGCGATGGCGCCTGCAAGATCACCTTCTACCTGAGCGAAGACGCCCGCGTGACGGCCGAGATCTCCACGCTCACCGGGCGGCCCGTGTGCACGCTGCTGCGTGACGTGGCGCTCAGCGCCGGGCTGCACGACAACGTCACCTGGGACGGCCGCAACGGCAACGGCGACGTCGTGCGCAGCGGGACGTATCTCTTGCGCTTGACGGTGTCGGGAGCGCGTGGCGCCCAGATCGTCCGCAAGCTGGCGGTGATGCGATGAAGCGCATTCGGAACATCCGCCGTCTCATCACGCGGGCTTGCGCGGTCTCGATCGCCACGGCGCTCGTAGCTTCGGCGCTCGTCCCTCTGGCGCTCGTGCCCTCGGCGCTTTGGGCGCAGGACGGCGGCACACAGAGCGACCTCACGTCGATGGGTGTCGGCGCGCGTGAGCTGTCCATGGGCCGCACGGGAGTCGCCACGTCGCAAGGCGCCGACGCGCTGTTCTGGAATCCGGCTCAGCTCGCCGTCACGCAGTGGGCAGAGCTGTCGCTTTTCCGGAGCCAGCTGTTCGTCGACGGCGTCACCTATCACGCCGCCTTCTTCACCTATCCGACTCTGGACTTCGGGACGCTGGCACTCGGGTACCAGCGCATCGGTGTCGGCGACATCGAGGCACGCGACGAACGCAACCGTCTGCTGCCAACCTTCGAGAGCTCCGAGTCCAACTTGCTGATGGGCTACGGACGCATGGTCGGCGATTACGTCTCGCTCGGTGGAACGCTGCGCATTGCGCAGCAAACGGTCGACAGCGCCAGCGACGCGGGCTTCGGCCTCGATCTGGGTGCGGCGTTCGAGTACGGCCTGGACGCGCGACGCCAGCATCGCGTGCGTCTGGCGACCAACCTGCAGAACGCCATCGAGCCCAAGCTGCGCCTGGCCGTGGACGAGGTCGAAGATCCACGCAACGCCAAGCTCGGAGTAGCCTACCTCGGCGGCAGCGGGCGCATGGCGTGGACGGCATCGTTCGATGTCGACCTGCCGCGACGCGCCGACGCGCGTCCGGGTGCCGGCGTGGAGCTGATCTACGCCAACGCGCTGGCGCTGCGTACGGGAGTCGATCGATCTCGCCCCACGTTCGGCGTGGGAATCGGCTACGGCGGCTTCCGCTTCGACTACGCCATGCACTCACCGGAGGGCTGGGACCGCAACGACCGCTTCACCTTCGCCATGCACTTCGGCTCGAGCGTCGTGGGCCGGCGGCAGGCGCGTTCCGAGGAACGTCAGCGTCTGGTGACCGAAGAGCTGGAGCGCCGCCTGAAGGCGGGCGAAGAAGCCTTGCTGCAGCGCGCGCTCGCCGAGGCGACACAGGCCTATGAAGACCGCGCGTACGAGTCGGCGCTGCTCTTGTACCGGCGTGCGTTGGCGCTCAGCCCCGAAGATGCGCACGCCACGGCCGGAGCCGACGCGGCCGAACGCCAAGTGCGCTTGTTGGAAGCGTCCGAGGCCTTCGCCTCGGGAGCGGTGGCGCAGGCCGCCGCCGCCTACCAGCGCATCGCCGAGCGTTGGCCGGACGACGTCGCGGCGCGTGAGGGTCTGGCCGCAGCGCGCAACGCGCTGGAGCGTTCGGCGTCGCTCGCGAACACCGAGCGCGCGCTGTTCCGCGAGGCCTTGGCGCGCTTCACGGCCAACGACCTCGCAGCCGCCGAGGCGACGCTGCACGAGCTGCTGCGCCTGTCCCCGCAGCACGAGCTCGGGCGTGAGCTGCTCGCGAACGTGCAGACCACACGCGCGCAACAAGGTGCTTCGGCGCTCGAAGAAGCGCGACGCCATGCGGCGAGGAGCAACTGGGACGCCGCGCTGCAGGCCTTGAGTCGTGCGACCGCTGCGCTGGGACAACGACAAGATCTGCGCGCGCTTGCAGCCGACTGGCGCGCGCAGCGTGCCGTATCCGACCGTGCCACGGACGCAGCGACGACGCCGTCCGAGGACACCGCACCGCGTGTTCGCGCCGCGCGCAGGCTC
>JBFJHN010000033.1:0-9943 GCA_041613275.1 Candidatus Krumholzibacteriia bacterium
AGGACTCGCGTCTCGTCGTGCCCCACGTTGAGCGGCAGGATGACGACGTCGAACGGCGCGATCTGGCGCGGCCAGATGATGCCGTCGTCGTCGTGGTACTGCTCGATGGCGGCCGCCACCGTGCGCGTCACGCCGAACCCGTAGCAGCCCATGACGTAGGGCCGCTCGCTGCCGCTCTCGTCCAGGAACGACGCGGACATCTTCTCGCTGTACTTGGTGCCGAGCTTGAAGATGTGCCCGACCTCGATGCCGCGCGAGGAATCGAAAGTGCCCTCGCAACGCGGGCAGCCGTCGCCGGCGCGGGCCAGCACCAAATCGCCCCAGCGCTCCACCTGGAAGTCGCGCCCCGCGACGACGCCTTTGAAGTGGGCGTCGGTCTTGTTCGCGCCGGTGATGAAGCTGGCGTACGACTTCAAGCTCGCGTCGGCCCAGATGGGCGTGCCCTCCGGAAGCCCGACCGGGCCGGCGAAGCCCACTGCGGCGCCGGTCAGCGTTTCGACCTCCTCGTCCACCAGCATCCGCCACTGCGGCGTTCCGGCCATCCCCGCCAGCTTGGCCTCGTTGAGATCCCGTGAGCCCGGCACCAGCACGGCGACGTCGCGCTCACCGACTTTGCACAGCAGCGTCTTCGCGAGCTGCGCCGGCTGCACGCCAAGGAAGCCCGAGACCTCCTCGACGCTCTTCTTCCCCGGCGTCGACACTTCCTCGGGCGCGTCACCCGGCGCGTCCGTATCGATACGCGGGTGGCGCAGCTCGGCGCGTTCCGCGTTGGCGGCGTAGCCACAAGCGTTGCACGAGAGGATTTCGGATTCGCCGTTGTCGGCGAGCACCATGAACTCGTGGCTCTCGGCGCCGCCGATGACGCCGGTGTCGGCTTCGACGACGCGGAACTCCAGGCCGCAGCGCTCGATGATGCGGCTGTAGGCGTCGTGCATGTCACGGTAGGTCGCATCCAGCGAGGCGTCGTCGATGTGGAAGCTGTAGGCATCTTTCATCATGAACTCGCGCGCGCGCATGACGCCGAAGCGCGGGCGGATCTCGTCGCGGAACTTCACCTGGATCTGATAGAGATTTTGCGGCAGCTGCCGATAGCTGCGCATGGTGTTGCGCACCAGCGTGGTGATGACCTCTTCGTGGGTCGGCCCCAGGGCGAAGTCGCGATCATGGCGATCCTTCATGCGCATGAGCTCGCGCCCGAAATCGAACCAGCGTCCGCTCTCCTTCCAGATCTCCGCCGGCTGCATGACCGGCATGACGATCTCCTGCGCGCCGGTGCGGTTCATCTCTTCGCGCACGATCCCGGCCACACGCGCGATGCTGCGCCAGCCAAGGGGCAGGTACGTGAACACGCCGGCAGCAAGCTTGCGCAGCATGCCGGAGCGCATCATCAGCTGGTGGCTGACGATCTCGGCGTCGGCGGGAACCTCGCGAAACGTTGGAATCAGGGCCTTGGACCAGCGCAAGCGCTCGCTCCTCTCGTTGAGCCCGAGGCGCGCAGCTTACCCAAGCGGACGAATCGCCGCAACCGAGCTGGCCACGCGCGACCGGGGCCCTTTGGTTCGCGGACGCGCGAGCGTCAACCTTGCGGTGCGTCGCTGCGCACCTGCGTCGCGTTCGTGCGCGGACGCTTGCGCATTTCACGATGCACGATGCCGCGCAGCAGGCGCCCGAGGATGTCGGCGCCGGTGATGACGCGCCGTGCGTCATCGGTCCACACGAGAATGATGTCGCGGTCGACCACGTCGTCGTCCTCGTGCTCGGGGTGCACGCGGAGCTCGCGAATGACGTCGCCCAGGGGCGTTTCCAGATCGTGCACCACGAGCGGGCGATGGCAGTGGTCGTACGGATCGCAGGGGCCGTCGCCGAGCAGCGCGGCGCGCAGGAAGCCGTCGGCGTCCAGAACCAAGCGCGGCACGTCTTCGGGGTCGGTGATGATGATCCACTTCACCCCGGGCGACTGAACGCGTTGCAGGAAGTCGTCGGTCGGCGTGCGCTCGAACTCCGGAAACATGGGCAGATCGATCGTCACCGGCAGCCGCATCACGCTCGCCGGGTCGACGGGCTCGCCCTCGTGCGCCGCGGGCACGTCGTCCAGCTCCAGGAAGTTGAGCGCGCCCGTGCCCTCGAAGTGGTCGAGGTCGGCGTCGTCAGCCGTCATGTGCTTACGGATGATCTCGCGGAAGTCGCGCTCGCGGATGTACTCGACGCCCTCAGGCCCCAGCCAGCGGTCGAGCATCTTCGCCGTGGGCTTGGCCACCGGATACAACACGAACTGGTAGAAGCGCAGCACCGGACTGAGCAGCGCGGCAACCCGGAGCGCATTGCGCGAGAAGTAGGCCTGCGGCATGATCTCGCCGAAGAACGTGATCGCGAAGGTCGAAAAGAAGAACGCGCCGATTCCGGTCATGAGCGAGTCCGCCACCAGAGCCAGAAGCGTGTTGGCGGCCACGTTGCCCCACAGAATCGTGGTGAGCAGAAAGTTGGAATCACGCCGCAGCGCCAGCACCTTGAGCGCGTTGCGGTTGCCACCCGTCGCCTCGGCTTCCAGCCGCAGGCGGCTGATGCCGAAGACGGCCAGGTTCAGCCCCGAGAAGGTGGCCGACTGGCTCACGCACACGGCGATGAGAATCCACAGCACGCAACCACGCTCCGTTCTGGAGTCCGGCGCGGTCGCAGCCCCACGCTCTGTGGAGTGCGCCCGTTCCCGCCGCGCCGTGTATGGGCCCGTGTACGCGGCCCGCGCATTCTACTAGTAGTTCCATCCCAGGAAGAAGCGCTGGAAGGAGTCGGTAATGCTCTCGAAGTTGTGGGTGCGGCCGAAGTTCCAGCGCAGCACGAACCCGAGACCGATGCCCATCTCGACCCCGGCGCCGAAGTTGCCGAACCACTCGGCCGGGAACGGGTTGGAAACGCGCGCCATGTCGGAGAACAGAGCGCCACGGAAGCCGCCCAGCTCGATGGCGTTGATGGGCAGCCCGACGAACAGCCGGTCCACCAGCGGGAAGCGCAGCTCGTGGTTGATCAGGAGGACGCGCTGGCCGAACAGCGACCTGCGATCGTAGCCGCGCAGATCGAACGGACCGCCGAGCCAGAAGAACTGCGCGTCGTCTCCCCAGTAGCCCCGCGCAATGGCGCGCCAGGCGAAGACGCTGCGCGATGGCAAGCGCACGTAGCGCCGGAAGTCCAGGTGCGCGGAGGTGCCGCCGCGGTTGCTTCCCGTGGGGTCCCACGTGTGGCCGAAGGTGAGGTTGTAGCGCGTGCCGTCGATTGGGCCGGCGAAGCTCCACATCGTGTTGTCGTGCACGAACGAGGTGAAGTTGCTCACCATGAAGGCGTTGCGCCCCACGCCCAGCGCCAGAGCGTCGGCCTCTTCGAGCTGCGCCGTCCGGGCCACGATGCTCGACTCCAGCCGCCGAAAGCGCGACAGCGGATAGCTCACACCGAAAACGGCGCCCACGCGGCGCTCGAAACGGAAGACATCGCGCACGGGATCATAGGCCTGCGTGAGATGGAAGCCGCCCACGGTGTAGTTCAAACGGCTGGTGAGGTTGGTGTACGACACGCCCACGTTGAGATGTTTGAAGAACTGGTTGAAGTTGTCGCCGACGTTGGCGAACAGGATGCCCAGACGATGGTTGCCCAGCAGATCGGTGAAGCCGAGCTGGGCGCCCGTGGTGTTGAAGAAGTCCGGATCGAACGCCACGCCGCCCTGCACGAAGTCCAGCCCGAAGGTCGTCTCGTACTTCTTCTTCGGGTACTGCTTGCCCTTGGAGTTGCGCACCCACTCGCTGCGTACCCGCGCGCTCTGTGCGGGGATGCCGGGCGCCACCGACGCCACCTGCGGCAGCGGCGTCGGCCGCTGGGGCGTGTCGCGGAAGCGCTCGACGTCGAAGCGATAGATGTTGAACGACAGGTTGTTGAACGAGGACGCGACGAACCGCCGTCCGTCGGGCGTCCAGCGCGGCGTGAACAGGCCGCCCAGCGTCGACGTCGCCTGTGTGAGCGTCGAGGTGCCGAAGTCGAACAGGTAGATGTTGTTGGCGCCGTCGAGGTCGCTGCTCAGCAGCAGCGTGGCGTCGCCGGGACCCCAGCTGGGCGCGGCGTAGTCGTGATCGCCGCCCGTGATGCGGGTGACGCGACGCGTCTCGAGCTCCATGACGCAGATGTGGTAGACGCCGTTGCGCTCCGGCGCGTCCCGGTCGCTGCTCCAGGCGATCCGTCGTCCGTCGCGGCTCCACGCCGGGTCGCGGTCGTGCGCGGCGTCGAACGTCAGGCGCTCCAAAGTGCCTTCGGGCAGATCGACGCGGTACAGATCGCTCCAGCCGCTGTGGTCCAGCCCCGAGATCACCAGGGACTGGCCGTCCGGCGACCAGCGCGGCGACGCGAGCGTGATGAGCGACGGAAACTTGAGCTTGGCCGTCTGGCGCCGACGATCCAGATCGAACAGGAACAGCGCGTCGCGCTCTCCCGACTTGGCGGTGAAAGCCAGCGTCGAGCCGTGCACGTCCATGCCGGTGGAGAACGCCGGGATGGACTCGACGTTGTCGCCGCGTCCGCCCTTGATGATGCGCTCGTGCTCGTAGCGGTCCTCGCCACGGGCGTGCGCGCGCACCACGTCGACGTTGCCCGATGCCGAGCTCAAGTACACGAAGTCGAAGGAGCCGTCCTCCTGCAGCGTCGACGGAATCACCGCGGGGCGTGAATTGAGCGCACGCTTCTTGGTCAGCGCCTTGCCGTGCACGTCGGGCCACTCCGCGACCATGACCGCCGGGTAGAACCGGCGCTTGAGGTACCGTTTCCAGTCGCGGTTGAGCTCCTCGATCGTGATCCCCAGCGTGCGGTGCAGCACCACGTCGAATCGATCCGACATCCACCAGTTTTCGATGATCTGCATGAGCGCCGCGTCGCCAAAACGCGTGGCGATGTAACGCACCAACGACTCGCCTTCCTTGTACATGAGGAAGGTGCCTTGGATGCGCCACAGGTTCTGGATATCGACGAGGTTGTCGTTGACGATGAAGTCGCGCATGAACATGCGCGCTTCGGTTCCCGGCTCGGGCATGGCGATGTACTCGGCCAGGCCCTCGCTGAACCACAGCGGCATCGGCGCGTAGCTGTAGCGGCGCTTGTCGGCCATCACCTTCGAGAGCTTGTCGTTCATGAAGGCGTGCACCAGCTCGTGGCGCGTCACCTCGCGCAGCTGCGTCCACGAGCCGGTGTGCGGCAGCGCCACGCGGCCGCGGATCAGCTCGGTAAAGCCGCCCACGTACTCGGAGATCATGAAGTCGATGACGTTGGTCTGCTTGAAGTCGTGATGCGACGAGTAGAGGATGAACGGGATCTTCTTCTCGAACTCGTGGTCGAAGGTCTTTTCGTACTCGGCGGCGACCTGCTCGGTGAACTCGGCCACGTACTCGGCCAGCTCCTGCTCGCCGACGTAGTAGTACAGGTCGACGCGCGGTGTTTGGATGACCTTCCAGTCCTTCTCGGAGTAGATGACCTTGTTCTGGCCGAAGAGATACTGGGCGGCGGACGGCGCCGGCAGCCACAAGGCGACGAGCGCCAGGAATCCTGCCACGCGCCCACGCGTCGTGCTACGTGCGCCCCGCGTCATCCCGCATCACATCCAGCATGGAAAAGAAGCCTGGCGGGCTGTGGCGCACCCAGCGCACCGCGGGAACCACGCCGCTCACGAATGCGGCGCGATCCAAAGCGCGGTGATGCACCTCGAGCACCTCGTGCTCGCCGGCGAAGACCAACGTGTGGTCGCCCGGAATCTGACCGGCGCGAAGGCTGTGCACGCCGACCTCCCCCTGGTGTCGTTGCGTCTCGGAGCCGGAGCGACCGTGGACGTAGTCGCTCGGGGGGTCGTCTCCGAGCAGGCGTTCGAGCAGCATCATGGCGGTGCCGCTTGGCGCGTCCTTCTTCTGGCGATGGTGCGCCTCGATGCATTCTACATCGAAACCCTCACGCACCAAAACGCGCAGCATCGGAAGCACTTGGGCCAATCGGTTGATCCCCAGGCTGAAGTTGCGCGCCAGCAGCACGGGCACCTGCACGGAAGCGGCGCGCAGCCGTTCCAGATGCTTCGGCGACTGTCCCGTCGTGCCGATGACGAGTCGCGCCGTATGCCGCAGGGCCACGTCCACGAGCCCGTCGGTGCAATCGGCGTGCGAGAAGTCGACCACGACCGCGTTCTTCCCGACGACGTCCCCGAGGTGGGCGACGACGCGCAGGTCGCCGTCGTCGAGACGCAAGGTGCCTTCGCCCGCGGCCGGATCGCAGCCCACGACGTCGGTGAACCCCGCACGTCGCAGCGCGGTGGTCACCAGACGTCCCATGCGCCCCGCGGCCCCGTTGACGACGACGCGGCCGGTCACGCAGCCACCCGCCAGCTTGCCTCCGCGAGGATGCGCTCGAGCTTGCCGCGCGCGGCGTCGGTCGCCGGCACCAAGGGCAGGCGGGTCTCCGGCGTTCCCACGCCGTCGATGTGCAGCAGCATCTTGATCGGCGCGGGGTTGGTTTCGATGAAGGCCCCCTTGAAGAACGGCAGCAGGCGGAAGTGCCAGGCACGCGCCGATTCGATGTCGCCCTCGTGGAAGGCGTCGACCAGCGCGCGCGTTTCCGCCGGCAGCAGGTTCGAGACCACCGAGATGACGCCCTGGGCGCCGACGGCGAGCATCGGCAGCGTGAGCGAGTCGTCGCCCGAAAGCACCGTCATGTCGCAGGCGGCCCGCACGTCGCTGACGTGATCGAGCGAGCCGCTGGCTTCCTTGAGCGCCACGTAGCGCCCGAGCGCGTGCACGCGTGCCACGGTCTCGACCGCCACGTGCACGCCCGTGCGCCCGGGTACGTTGTACAGAATCAAGGGCAACGCGGTCGCTTGCGCAACCGCTTCGAAGTGGCGGAAGAGCCCCTCCTGGGTCGGCTTGTTGTACGGCGGCGCGACGATCATGGCGCCATGGGCCTTCTGGCGCTCGGCCTGGCGCGTGAGCTCGATCGTCGTGCGCGTATCGTTGGTCCCGGTGCCCACCCACACCTGGGTGTCGGTGCCCGCGCAAAGCTGCACCGCCAACGCCACCAGGCTCTCGCGTTCGGCCGACGTCAGCGTGGCCGCTTCTCCGGTGGAGCCGCAGACGACGATGCCGGTGACGCCGGCCTGCGTCTGACGCTCCACGAGCGCACGAAACGCCCTCTCGTCCACTTCCCCGTCGCGGAACGGTGTGACCACTGCAGTGAGAACACCTCGAAGCATCTTTGCCTTCCCCTCCGCGTCGAAAACGCCTGCGATGCCGCGACGCCCGCGCACTCAGCGCGGCGGTTGGATCTCGATGGCGCGCATGCGACGCTTTTCTCCGGGCGAGACCTCCAGAACACCGCCGACCCACAGCGGCTCCCATTCGAGCCGCGTGCTGTCGGCGTTCACGTACAGTCCGGGCGCGGAATCGGCCGAAACGTCCACGAACGCCAGGATGCGGTGTCGTCCCGCCGGCAGCTTCATACTGTAGTCCCCGCGCCGCGTGGCGTACACGATCCTCCATCGCGCGCGCAAGAAGCCCTCCGGCTCGAGCGCCTGGTACGCGTCGTCCCAACCGCTGCGCACGCGATCGGCGACCGGTAGCGGCAACGGTCGCAGCGTGTCGGCGCGCACGGGCGCGGGCGCCACGCTGTCCGGCGCGGCGACGGCGCTTCGCCGTCCCCGCCCTGGGGCACGCGGCGTGTCCGGAGGTCCGGGGCGCGACGCGGCGAGGGAGTCCGCGCGAGCGCTGTCGGCAGATGCCGCGGACGCGTCGGGCGTCGCAGCGTCGCTCGTGTCGCGCAGTGCGTACGTGGCCACCGCCACGCGCGCGTCCAGCGCGGTCGTGTTCAGGACGACGCCTTCGAGCTCCGCGGGCTTGCTCGGATCGACGAGGTTGAACTGCACGCCGCGCCGGATCTCGCCCTGCTCGAGCTGCAGCGTGTCGGCGCTTTGCATCTGGATCTCGGCTGCGTCGGGTGCAAGGTTGCCGTTGGCGTCGACGAAGGCGCGCAGGCGAAACGGCGTGCCCGGCGGCAGACCGTACAGCCGGAAGAGCCCCTCGTCGTCGGTGGCGGCTGCCGGGTAGCGCGGCGCACGGCCCGGCGGCACGGCCGCAGCGGAATCGCCGCGGGCCTCGTCGGCGCGCAGCGGCTCGTAGCGCACCGCGCCCCGCTTCTCCGGTGACCCGTGCAGGGCCACGCGCCCGAACACTGCCGCGCTGCGCAACGACGCACCCGTCGCGAACGTCAGCCAGATCTCGCGCGGAATGAGATTGTCGCGTTTCGGCAGGTCCTGAACGCTGCGACCCAGCACCACCGTCCACGTGGTATCGGCCGGCAGCGTGTCGGCGAACTGGATCACCGCGGTCGTGCCGTCGAGGCGGACGTCGCCGACACGCGCATGCGGGTACGTGCGCAGTCCGCGCCGGAGCGACGGCACCGAGACCTTCTCGTCGAAGGTCAGACGCAGCGTCGGGGTGCGGCCGATGCCGGCGCTGGAATCGGCGGGCGTCGTCGAGACGAGCTGCGGCGGCGTCTCGTCGGGCGGTCCGCCGCTCAGCGGACGCACGCGCGCGCACGCTCCGAGCGCCAGCGCTGCCAGCGTCAGCAGGCCCAAGGAACGTCGCCACGCGCTCGTCATAGGATGTACCGGCTGAGGTCCTCGTCGTTCAGGATCGATTCGAGCTTCTCACGCACGAACGCGGCGTCGACGCGGATCTCGCGCCGCCCGGCGTCGGGCAGCTCGAACAGCACTTCGTCGAGCAGCGTCGTCATCACCGTGTGCAGGCGCCGGGCGCCGATGTTCTGCGTGCTCTCGTTCACCTGGGTTGCGACGCGCGCGATCTCACGGATGGCGCTTTCGTCGAACTCGAGCTTGCAGCTCTCGGCGTCGAGGAGCGCTGCGTACTGACGCACCAAGGCGTTGCGCGGCTCGGTGAGGATGCGCACGAAGTCCTCTTCGCCCAGGGAGGACAGCTCGACGCGGATCGGGAAACGTCCCTGCAGCTCTGGGATGAGATCGCTGGGCTTGGCGGCGTGGAAGGCGCCGGCCGCGATGAAGAGGATGTGGTCCGTCTTCACCACGCCATGCTTCGTGTTGACATTCGAGCCCTCCACGATGGGCAGGAGATCGCGCTGCACGCCCTGGCGCGAGACATCGGGCCCGTGCTCGGAGCGGGTGCCGGCGATCTTGTCGATCTCGTCCAGGAAGATGATGCCCGAGCTCTCGACGCGCTGCAGCGCCTCGCGCCGCACCTTCTCCATGTCGATGAGCTTCTCGACCTCTTCCGCGTGCATGACGGGGCGCGCCTCACGTACGGGCAGCTCTTCTCGGCGTCGACGTCCCGGGAACATTCCTCCGAGCGCCTCGCCGAGGTTGACGCCCATCTCCTCGTTGCCGCTGTTGGAGAAGATGTTGAACATGGGCATGCTCTGCACCGGCAAGTCCACCTGCACGCGGCGCTCGTCCAGCTCGCCGGCGCGGAGCAGCTCGCGCAGCTTGTCGCGCGTGCGGCGCGCGCGCTCACGCGCTTCCTCGTCCATGGCGTCACGTTGCCCCGCCGGCAGCAGCAGGTCGAGAAGGCGTCTCTCGACGCGCTCGGTCGCCTGCTTCTCCACGCGCGCGCTCCACTCCGCCTTGACCTCGGCCACGGCCACCTCAGTCAGGTCGCGAACCATGGACTCCACGTCGCGCCCGACGTAGCCGACCTCGGTGAACTTGGTGGCTTCGACCTTCACGAGCGGCGCGCGCGCGAGCTTGGCCAATCTGCGGGCGATCTCCGTCTTGCCGACGCCCGTCGGGCCGATGAGGATGATGTTGTTCGGCAGGATCTCGGCACGAATGCTCTCCGGCGTGCGCTGCCGGCGCCAGCGGTTGCGCAGCGCGATGGCCACGGCGCGCTTGGCCGCGTTCTGCCCCACGATG